>JADYYQ010000198.1 GCA_020853585.1 Ottowia sp. | reverse complement strand
TTTCTATGTACATTGCTTGCGTTCCTGTTTTTAAGCAAATGTTAGGCAGTTTGAATACTATTTTAGGTAAGGCTCAAAGCCACTGCGTTGCAAAAAAGATTGAGCCGAGTGCGTTGTTGATGGCACGCTTATTTCCAGATATGTTCCCGCTGTATCGTCAAGTTCACATTGCCTGTGATTTTGCGAGAGGCGTGTCGGCACGATTGGCCAATCATGATGTGCCGTCAAATGACGATAAAGAGCAATCATTTGAAGAGTTACAAGCACTTGTTGAAAAAACCTTGCGGTTTATCGAAATTTTGGCACCTTCACAGTTTGAGGGAAGTGAAACGCGTGAGATTATTACGCGTGCGGGTACGCCTAAAGAAAAAAGATTTACTGGGCAACAATATCTTTTGGCGTATGGTTTACCGCAATTCTTTTTCCATATCACGACGGTCTATGGTTTGTTGCGGCACGCAGGGGTCGAGATAGGTAAGCGCGATTATATGGGGGTGTGACGGATGGGCTGTGGCGTAATAAATATTGCATTTGTTTTTTAAAACGGTGTTTCCTTTATCCAAAAGCGCTACAGCAAGGGTTGCACACTTAAAATCGGGTGTTGAGCATCGTTTCTTGTAGACAAGTTTTTGTGTCGATTGCGCTTCCTCTACACTGTAGGTGATTGACCAAAATCTGGTGCGCCTCTATAGGAGATTTATATGCTCAAGTTCTATTATCATCCTTCACCCAATCCCGCCAAAGTAGCCTTATTTCTTGAAGAAGCAGAATTGCCTTATGAGCTTGTAGCCATTGATACGCGCAAAGGTGAACAGCACACACGTGCGTATAAAGCGATTAATCCGAATGCCAAGACGCCGGCAATGGTAGATACAGATGCGGTGATTGGCGATGCGGTGATTTTTGATAGCCATGCTATTTTGCTATATCTCGCTGAAAAAACGGGGAAATTTCTTCCGACACACACGCCTATTGCGCGGGCAGAAATGTATTCGTGGCTGATGTTTGTCGCCAGTGGTATTGGTCCTTATTCAGGTCAAGCAGTTCACTTTAAACATTTCGCCCCAGAGCCTAAAGAATATGCTGTGAATCGCTATGACTTTGAGGCATGGCGGCACTGGGGTATTGTTAATGATCGTTTGGCGACACATCGCTATATGTTGGGTAAAAATTACACATTAGTCGATATGGCGGTATGGGGATGGGCACGTATTGTGCCGTTTGTGCTGGGCGATCAAGCTTGGGAAAAATTACCGCATATCAAACGTTTTTTAGATGAGATTAATGCAAGACCTGCGGCGCAGCGTGCCGAAGCGCTCAAAAATCGTCATGCATTTAAAACTGAAATGGATGATGAGGCGCGTAAAAATATGTTCCCCTCTAATGAGCCGCAAAGCACGACCTAATTTTTTTGCGCGAGCGATGCGTATTTTTGTTCGCAGCACAAATGATGGCGCTTAGTGTAAGGACGCATGTGTTCGATTTGTTGAAATAAAGGCAGACTCAACCATGGTGAGTTTGCCTTTATTTTTATCAAGGTGAAATGTTTGATCTTTGTTTTATAGGCGGTAACGCACGCTTATGCAGTGCCATGGCGCACTGTATTGCATCTGTTTTTTCCAATAAGTTGATAGATCAATCGCATATCTGTTTTTCAATTAAATAAACACAAAACGCTTTATTGTTTATTTTTATCTTGGCGCAGAAGTAGATGATTTTCTTTACAGCGTATTGACAGTTTGTTCAAAGTAAAGCCAGTGTATAAGTGAGTGCGCGAATTGAATATGGCATTGCGCTGCACCCCGTGCCCACGGATCTGTTAATAGACAGAGTCGACTATGTGGGACGAAGCAGATTTTGTTATTTGCCACTTTGTCCTTATGCACTTTATGCCAGCCTACTGGCTGCACCTTGTCTTTAGTCTGCACGCATCCCGTTATCCACCCATCTTAAATAGATTGATCGATTTTTTGTTTCTTGCGTTATCGTTTTTTTCACGATAACGCGTGGCATATTTTTGCTTGCGAGATATTGCAAATTTATTATTTATGCAAATTCAAATTGTTGACACGTACACTCCGATAGGCCTTTTATAAAAAGTATTTTTTTATAAATCACACAAATTGGATAGTGTATAAAAATTATATTTTTATGCTTATGACAAGAATAGCGATATAACTATCAGGAGCAATGTGTGCCTTATTTAAACAACGTTGCTAACAAAATAGGCGCCCTGGTTTTATTGGGTGCAACCATATATTCCCCGCTAACATGGTGTGTTGCAGAAGAAATAACCATCCCCCGTTATTTTGATGCCGTTAAGAGCCGGTTCTCAAAGGTTGCGACTGAAGGCCAGTGGACAATGACGCTTTCAGGTTATGCCTATCATAGCCGTGATAAATATAGTGAAAGCCAATTACAAAAATTAAATTCACTGACTTGGGGTGCAGGTATTGGAAAAACCATGCGTAATGAGCATGGCAATGATGAGTTGCTATACCTTATTGGCATACGGGACTCAAATCGGCATCCACAATGGATGCTTGGCTATGCTTATCAGTGGATTTACCCGAGCTCTGTGGGGATAGAGCTTGGCTTGGGTGCGAGTGCGTTGTTAATAAGGCGTGTGGGTTGGTTTGATGGCATTCCATTTCCCGCTGTTTTGCCTATTGTTTCTATCGGTACACGTCATGCCAAACTGATGGCTACCTTTGTTCCTGATTTATCGCAGAGTAAAGGCAGCGTGTTATGGTTATTTGCTAATTTTCAGTTTAATTAATGCACTTTTTTTGTTTGGAACATGGGGGTCTATATATTTTTGTAGCGGATTGAAATAGGGTGGCTAAGAGGATTGCACCCAGTTTTGTTCGGTAGATGTTTGTGCAGAAGTAGGGGCGACGACATTATTCGCAACGGCCGTTGTCCAAATTAAACCCGAGTGTGAGACAGCGCAATCTAATCGTTTGTAAAAGCTACCATTGAGTTGCGTGTGTTTGACTAAATTATTGCGAAAGCACTCCAGCAAAATAGTATCTACAGTCTCGTTGGGTGCACAGGCCCAAAATGTATCTAGTGTCCCTTGGTAAGTTAATCCCTTCATATCGTAAATGGCGGTACCGCACACTTTAAGGGGCGTGCTGTGATGCAATGCGGAAAGACCGACTGTACTATTTACGACGACGACACCTCGCGCGCAAGCAAGTAGAGTGGGCAGATTTTGGTCATGGATATAGCGAACGCGATCTTCTATACCATGGTCTTGTGTGAGTTTGGTAATGGCCTGGGTGTAGTCGTGGTAGCCACGATCCATCGGGTGGTGTTTAATAACGAGTAGCGTGTCGGCTGGTGCGTATTGAGAGAAAGAAGAGATTGTCCATGCAATAAAATTTTCCACTGACTCGAAATCTGAGTGTGCATGCATTTGCGCATCATTTTGAACTTGTAATGGCACCAGAAAAAATTGCTTGCGTAGTGAGGTCGATAAGGCAAATTGTTGACCTCTTTCTTTAAGTTGATATTTAAATTTACGCCAAGCGCTTTTTATCCATACCCATCCTTCCGAAAGTGCTAGCGGACGATGGTGGCGATAATGGCGATAGTATGGGGAGAGTAGGACGCTTGCAATGTAATACAGCACTGCCCAGCCTGCGGCATACCAAAATGTATTGCCTACTTCTTTTGCCACCAGTGCGGTGGGGGACTGCCTATCGGTATAAAAATCAGGACTACGTGAGATTTGTGAATTGCCATTGACTCCAAACTGCTCCAATGTGACGTAATCTGGACGTAAATAGCCCTCCTCAAATACGCTTACATCGATATTGTGCTGACCCGCGATTTCGTGCGCAATAAGATGGAGTGGACGACAGTCGCCAAACAAAAATACTCTATCAATTTTGTGTTCGATAATTATTTTTTCAAAAAATACCGGCCACTCTACCAAGCTGTCTCGAAATGCAATCGAATTGGAAGGTGAAAATAACCAGTCACCTCCGTTAAAATCGATTTTGATAACGTGTGCTCCCGCCTCAACTAAGTCACGACCGAGTCGGCGAAAGAATGGTCCAAGTGGCCCCTGTAAAAGCAATATGCGCTTGCCGGAAAAGGCAGATAGCCCACCATTAATCAATGTGTTTCCCCAAAAATCGTAATGCAATTTTTAATATTGCTCGCCACCAAGGCGCGCGCTGTGTGCTGTTTTTCCGCCAAGACAACAAGGCATCTAAAGCGTGTTCAGGTGTGGTTAACTTGCCTGTACGGTGATGTACGTAACGTGGATATAAAATTAATGCGCCTGCAATAAGTCCATTGAGGGACAAATGGCGTGTGCGCCGAGGTAGAGGGGCACCTGATTGATCTTCTGTGAGTCCCCATCCTGCATAAAAAGGTTGGCCATAACATGTCACGGGTTTATTTCTTAAAAGCGCTTCAAATCCCGTTAACGAAGTTAATACATGTACCTCATCCACGGTATCTAAAAGCGATCCCATCGCGACATCGATGACGATGACATCACACCAGGTGGATGCTTGCGCTTCGTCTAATCCTTGCGCACGCAACCCTGCGACGACATCAGGATGAGGCTTATAAATAATGTAGGCATTTGGATGTGCTGCCCTGACTGCTTGCAGCAAGCCGATATTGGTGGTGATACCTGGCGTACCAAGACGCATAGCTGCATCACTTTGTACTTGTCCTGGCACAAGGATGACTTTTTTAATGCCTACTGGGCGATGCCAGTGCATAACACCAATATTGTATTTGGTTAGTTGATGGGTGACGATACGGTGGCGCAGCAATGCAGCGCGCTGTAATAATTCGGGTGTAAAAACACTGGTTTGTAAGAGATGCTCTAAATCAGAGGGATGCTGCGCATCGTAGTGCATACCTCGTCGATCAAAGACCCACGATAAAGGGCGTACGAGATCAGCGCCTAAGCCGACTGAGCGTATAAAACCATCTTCTACACGAATGATATGTACGTCATGCGCAAGCCCTGTGGGGATGGGTCGACTTCCCCACAATAACAGCGTAGCACCTGGGGGAAGGGAATCAACATGGCGTACAAAGCGCAGTTGTATATCATTTAAAAAGCGACGAAGAATGACTTGCTTTCTTAATGAAAATCCATAAGCAAAAGCGGATGTTGGCCAAGGTACTTGATGTGTATCTGGATCACTATTGGATTGAGGAGGGGTCGTACATATGGGTACGGAAAATTCCACCTCAATACCTTGCCGCAAGCATGGCTCTTGTACGATTTGATTTTGCCATTGGGTATTCATTACGCGTGTGCTTTGAGCGTGGTCAACAATGATTCGACTAATCGAAAATGGGTTGACCATGTTGGGCTGACAAAATGCGTCATCCTTTGGCATTGTGCTGCGCGTGCGGCTGAATTTGTATTGTTGTAATCTTTGATGGCTGCCATCCAACCGAGTCCGTCGAGGGCATCAAGATAGTCGGGTATATCACCCGCTATTTCTCTAAATACGGGCAGATCGCTTGCGATAACAGGTAGGCCTAATGTGAGTGCTTCAATTAAAGGCATACCATAGCCTTCAATAAAAGAGGGAAATAACAAAGCGCGTGCATGCTGTAAATAAAGAGCGAGCTGGGTATCAGTGCAGCTAGGCAATTCCAGAACATGCTCACGTAGTGCGGTGCAGCGCGTGAGTAAATTGACAACATGATCACAATCCCAACCGCGCTGACCAATGATGACTAATTTGGGTGTTGCGCTACCCATTTGCTCTGATAATTTTCGCCATAGCTGCAAAATAAGGCTATGGTTTTTGCGTGGTTCGATGGTGCTTAGCATCACAAAATAAGACGCAGTGATGGGGCGGGTTGAATTGTGTTGGGAGGGCAATAGGGCGGATGCCAATGGCGCTGAGATCGCAATTGGCATCTGCTGGCCAGTACGATGTGCGTAGACGTTTAGTTCATCTAGGGTTGCCTGAGAATTAGTGATCACGCCACGGGCAAGCTGCAATACGTGATTGATGCGAGTATGGTGTTTGCTAAATTCACCTATACGACAATATTCTGGATGTGTTATCGGAATAAGGTCATGTACAAAAAACACGGGTTGTACACCAAAGCGGCGTAATGATTTTGGGTAACTCGCTTTTTCTAAACCACTATGTCCGGTATTTAATAAAAATGCATCTTTAATACCGGCGGTATAAGGGCGGGAAAAATAAGCGCGTATGAGTATGCCTAATACGCGTCTTTTGAAGTCGGGACCTGGATTAAGCAAATGCGTAAATAAAGCATGTGATGCTGTAGGCGATAACCATAGCACTCGCCCGGGGAGCCTGATGATGGCGCGGGCACGGTCAAAAAAATGTTGTACATAAGCAAGCCCAACGCGATCAATGCCCGTAGGTAAACGTTCTTTTGCATAGCGCTGCATAAGTCGTGTGACATCAATCAATAGTGTGTTTGTGTACATGCGTTTTTATGACTACTTAACAACTAGAAGAGCTCAATACATCTTGAGCTCAAAGGAGCTTATTGTTTTACGGCATTAATCGTTGTCATCACTGGATATGCGACGGACATAATCATGTTGAGAAATTTCTGCAATTCAGCCGCAGGTGCATTAGCGATATAGAGCACATCTTTGTCTTGCACTGGAAAATTTTGTGCGACAAAGAACATCGTTGGGTCTTTTAAATCAATGCGATAAATAACCGGCACTTTGCCATCCGGTGTGGCCGATGATGTGGACCCGGATTGTGCTGCGATATGGGGTGATTCAAATCGGAAGATAAAAATACCCCGGGCATCTGCCCGTTGATCTTGTAATCCACCCGAGCGTGCTAAAGCTTGTGCGAGAGAAATGCCTTGTGCTTCAAAATTAATCTCTTCATTTTTGCCAGAGGCACCCAGCACGGTAAAACTAAGCGGTTGAAATAGCGAGGTGACGACATCGCCTGGGTGTAAAACAATATTTTGTTTTGGGTCGCGAATAATGGTGTTAAGCGGTAACGCTTGTACTTGGTCGCCACGGGTGAGTTGCAGCATGGTTTTGTTAACGGGCTGTCGCACGCCTCCGGCCGCCGCTAATGCGTCAAGGAGTCGTTCACCTCGTGCAGTTAATGGCATACGCGTACTGGCATTCACCTCGCCGACTACCGTAACGTTCGCGGTGTTATTGCGCATAAGCCGGACTAATACTTGAGGCTGATGTGCTTTGCCTGCTAACTGCTCGGCGATTCGTGTTTCGATATGTTGTGGGGTCAGTCCGGTGACGGATATTTGTCCCGCAAATGGAATATTGATAATGCCCGCGCGATTAACCATTTGCTCTGGGAATACGGTGACACGGGTGGTCTGCGCACCAGCACGTGCATCTGTGGTGCTTCCAAATAAAACCGCGGGTGGCGCTTCCCATACAGAGACTTCCAGTACATCGCCGGGACCAATGCCGTCGATGCTATGGGACGGGCGATTAAATGCTTCAGAAAATAAACTTTGCTTTTGGTTGGCAAGTAAGATGCGTGCGATTTGATCATTGACATCTACGATTTGAATACCGGTGTTATTTTGTGTTTGCTGCACTTGCGCCAAACTGGGTCCCGCGGAGGGTATCCAATTTGGGTAGCTACTGCACCCACTGGCAAGCACAATAAAAGAAAAAACGATGAAAACAATAAGGGGAGAGGTAATGCGAGATGCTGATTTTGATTTCATACATTAATTCAATGTGTTGAGAGTGTGGCGCATAGCGATGATTGAGCGATGACTTATGTTAGTGACTATGGGTCAACGTGGCTCACTAACGGCGTACATATTTTATGCATAGATACGATGAGAAATAAGCCGACACCGATAGGCATTTTTATTGTTTTTGTATAAGCCTTGCTTTATCTGATCAATAAGATGATCACTTATTTATTCAGCCAGATTTTGTTTTTTTCGCAAACTGTTTCGCACATTTATTTTGATAAGCAAAATATTGCTTAATCATTAAATTGAGTTATTTTTTCAAATTTACTATTAATTATTGTTTAGTAAATATTGTAACACTCTGTTATAAAAAATGATTGCTTAGTCATGGATTGCTTTGCTTCGTTAGTGAGGTAAATGCGTATTTTGTTTGTTGAACAAATAGTGAGGGATGCGATGCCCTGGAGCAATAGCGTCGAGTGCGTATTGCGGTTTATATGACGATTTGCTTGCGTGTTGAATATACGCGGGGAGGGCGCAGTATGTTGCGACAGCCTATGTCTGGCCCTCTTGTATAAGATGGGGGCGGGCGCATTTGCAATGGTGTGAGGGAGGGTAGTACTCAGATTCTTTGCGATCGTATTGCGTGCCGCTGCGAGAATTTGATAAGCGCAATTTGATGAGCGCTCGCATTATGAAGCGATGCCTAAGGTGTGCTCTATTGCACAGGTATCTCTGCTTTATGGATATGAAAAATAAATAGCACAACAAGGGGCTGGATATTTTTTATACATCATGTTTAAAAAAAGCTTGACATGACAAATATGGTAAGCCTGATGATATGTAAAGGTCAGGGGTGCACATTATTGTAAGGGGCGCGTGATGGATTTAACTCAAGAGATATCTGAAAATTTAGCAGGGACCATATCGTTGTCAATGCGTATCGAGGGTATGCGCTGTGGTTCATGTGGGGGGCGCATCGAAAAAGCACTTCAGGCTGTACCTGAAGTGGTCGCGGTAAGCGTTAATTTTGCTGCGGAATCAGCGGTGTTAAGTGTGTTGCCTACGGTAAATACGATGGCATTACAGCAGGCGGTGAAAAAGATTGGCTATGCCATTGTCGTTGATGAGCGGGTGTTGATAATACAAGGAATGACCTGTGCTTCTTGTGTGGGGCGTGTGGAAAAAGCGCTATTGAATATACCCGGTGTGCTAGGTGCTGAAGTAAATTTAACCATGCAAACAGCTAAAGTGGTAATGATTAAGGGCGGCGATATCGCGGTATTAATCAATGCGATTGAGGTGCAAGGTTATCAAGCTGTACAGCATGCACTAGGTGTGCAGGCAGCAGGTGGTTTGACGGTACAAGACACAGAGGGATTGCGTGTTGGGCTAGCGTTATTGTTGGCACTACCTTTAATTGTGCCCATGTTTTTTTCGCTAGCGGGGGGGCAGTTTATGTTGCCCGCTTGGTTGCAATGGGTATTAGCCACACCTTTGCAATTTTTTTTAGGTGCGCGCTTTTATCGTGCGGGGTGGTTAGCACTTAAAGCGGGCGTAGGCAATATGGATTTGTTAGTGGCTATGGGCACGAGCGCTGCATATGGGTTAAGTCTATATCTATGGTGGACCTCCTCTGTGACAGATCACGTGCATTTATATTTTGAAGCGAGTGCTGTGGTGATTGCCTTAGTGTTGTTGGGCAAATGGTTGGAGGCACGGGCTAAAAAGCAAACTGCTTTTGCCATCTATGCGTTGCAAGCATTGCGCCCAGCAATGGCTTGTGTGCGTCGCGATGGTGTGGATATCAATGTGCCCATAGAGACAGTGTGCGTAGGCGATATCGTAGTGGTTCATCCGGGAGAACGTATTGCTGTGGATGGTTTTATTGTGCAAGGAAATAGCCAAGTTGATGAGTCCTTAATTACAGGGGAAAGTTTGCCGGTTGATAAACAAACCGGTGATCACGTGATAGGGGGGGCGATGAATGCCGATGGTTTACTGCTTGTTCATACTGATGTAGTGGGTGCGCAGACAACGTTGTCACGGATGATTCATTTGGTTGATCATGCTCAATCGGCTAAAGCACCTATTCATCATTTGGTTGATAGGGTGAGCGCCGTATTTGTCCCTGTGGTGTTGTTATTGGCGTTGGTTACATTGTTTGCGTGGTGGATAGTGACCCATAATTGGGAGATAGCCATTATCCATGCCGTGTCTGTACTCGTCATTGCTTGCCCTTGTGCATTGGGTTTGGCCACACCGGCTGCGATGATGGTAGGTATGGGTGTGGGTGCTTCGCATGGTATTTTGATTAAAGATCCACGGGCACTTGAGCTTGCGCATCGTGTGACCACCGTTGTTTTTGATAAGACGGGTACGCTGACAGTGGGTAAGCCAGTGGTCGTTGCGTTAGAGCCGCTAGGTGTTTCGCGCGCGTACTTATTGCAGTTAGTGGCGAGTATGCAAAATGGGAGTGAACATCCTTTGGCACATGCAGTGATGGCGCTCAGTCGGGCGGAGTTGACTACTTTATTGCCAGTGACATCTCAGCAAGCACTGCCTGGACGCGGATTAGCAGCGACGATAGACACAGTCGATGTGCGCTTAGGGAGTACACGATTGATGCATGAGTTAGGTATTGATTTAGCAAGTTTAGAAATGCGGGCGCAGGCATTGGCGCGTAGTGGTTACTCCGTGTCTTGGTTAGCATCCGTTGCCCCTAAATTACAATTATTAGGTTTAATTGCATTTGGCGATGATGCCAAGCCGCGTGCAAAATTAGCAGTAGATCGGCTACGTCATATCCATGTACGAACTGCACTTTTAACTGGCGACAATGTAGGCAGTGCCAATGCAATGGGCACCTTGGTGGGTGTGGATCAAGTTGCCGCCAATCTGTTGCCGGAAGATAAAGTTAATACAATTGTCCAATGGCAACAAAGCGGTCAGGTCGTGGCGAGGGTGGGCGATGGTATCAATGATGCGCCTGCATTAGCTGTGGCGGATATCGGTATGGCGATGGCAACCGGAACGGATGTGGCCATGCACGCTGCCAGTATGACGTTAATGCGCGGTGACCCTGTTTTGGTGGCCGATGCACTCGATATTGCGCGACGCACTTATTACAAAATTCGCCAAAATTTATTTTGGGCTTTTATTTACAACATTGTGGGCATTCCGTT
>JADYYQ010000197.1 GCA_020853585.1 Ottowia sp. | reverse complement strand
TGCCAACATATAGCAATTGATCATGCGCATCAAAATAACGATAAACCCCGGGCAATGCAGGTAAATCAATTAATACAGCTTTTATATTAAGTGCCAACTCAGACACGTTATTCTCCGAAATATCAATGCGATACCGCTATGGTCAAGGCATGCATATCGTATGCACCCAATACGCTCAAAATACCAACCCACATAGGATGCGAGCGCCCCAGCACGTGTAGGCAATATGCATTACCTATTGTAGATAAGCTTGGTTCTGGTGTTCGGGGACTTGACTCAAGGCCCTTAATAACGCGCGCGTCAATACAGTGTTTGAGCAAGCGCTCCAATTTACAAGGTCCAACAAGCTATACCATAGCTCTCGCTCATTGACGAAAAGCCGTTGGTCATTAACGACATCCATGCGGCAAGCAATGACATGTTCCGTGCCTACTCAACGACGTGTAACTGACACCCTCATTAGCTCTCTTGCACACCGCGTATATATCTCAACTATTGTATTACGCGATGCTTCGCACTTCATGTGATTCGCATACGGTTATACAAGCCATCTATTTTTCAACACACTCTATATTAAAGTTATATATATTCTTAACCCATCCCCAACTATTTGAGTACCAAAATATGCAGCATTGGGATATTTTTTGTAAAGTCATTGACAACTATGGCGATGCGGGTGTGTGTTGGCGACTTGTATCGCAATTGGCGCAACGTTATCCATTAAAAATACGACTATGGATCGATGACTTAGCCTGTTTGGCAAAGCTTGCTCCCGAAGTTTCATTAGAGCATGCAATGCAAGCCCTATCCCCCCATCTCGAAGTCCACCATTGGGACGCTTCTTTTACGCCAACCTATCCTGGCGATATCGTCATAGAAGCATTTGCTTGTGATTTACCCCCATGCTATCTGCTTGCTATGGCACACAGAAAGATCGCACCCGTATGGATTAACCTGGAATATCTCAGCGCAGAAGATTGGGTTAACCACTGCCATGGCCTCGCCTCACCCCATCCCGAATTACCTCTTACCAAATATTTCTTTTTTCCAGGATACACAACAGGAGGGCTATTACGAGAAACAGATTTGCGCGAACGACAACAAAATTGGTATCAACAGCACACATCCCTAAATAACACTTCATCCTCCAATTGGTTTTCCCCGACGACGCCCATCGTCTCAGATGCCATTAAGATTTCTCTATTTAGCTACGATAATCCCGCGCTCCCTAGTTTGCTTACAGCTTGGAGCAAAAGCCCCGCACCTATTCATTGCCTTATCCCAACTGGGCAGGCATTAGATCAAGCTTGCTTTTTTTTTGGTATCGCACCCTTATCCCCAAAACATACGCATCATCACGGCACACTATATTTAACTGCCCTCCCCTTTGTCGCACAAACTCACTACGATGCACTTCTGTGGGATTGTGATCTTAATTTTGTGCGCGGCGAGGACTCTTTTGTACGGGCACAGCTCGCGGGCCAGCCTATGGTTTGGCATATTTATCCTCAGCAAGAAAAAGCACATCTCAATAAATTGACTGCTTTTTTGCAACATTACACACAAGCAATGCCCCCGGCCTTACAACAAGCAGTCAAACAGTTGCACTTTTGTTGGAACCAAGGACAAGATTGCACTGAAATTTGGGCTATTTATTGGGATTTATGGCAAAAATCAATGCCTCTTGCACTGCGTCAACATGCCCATCAATGGGCAAACCAACTTTACGCACAGACGGACCTTACCAGCCAGTTATACAATTTTGCCCAAGAAAAATGCACATAACGCAGCAAACACCACAAAACTAAGCTATACTCGCCCCCTCGCTGATGTGTCAGAGTGTAATTCTTGACCATAAGCGCTAATTAGTAGCGTCACCGATCCCCCGCTTGAGCGCTCTTACTCTCGAGCCTGCAGCGAAAATTTTCGCTCGTATCTTCCGCATTTCCTCAGCATGGCTGTTGAATCGGTCGGGTTGATTGGCGCCGACGCCTTGATCCACCGGCTCGGAATTTTCCCAGCCATTAAAAAGTGAGTTTTATGTATAACGAAGACGAAGTCATCTGCGATGACACGCCTATTGCTGTGCCCCATCGTTCCCCCGCCATTGACGAGCATACACAAAGTGCGCCTGTGGTTTTTTCTCAGGCATTTGTAGCACTTGGTTTAAACGAAGGCATATTAAAAGCACTTGCACAATCTGGTTACACAACACCGACACCAGTGCAAACGCAAGCAATTCCGGCCTGTATTGAAGGGCGTGATTTATTAGTGTCGAGTCAAACTGGATCTGGCAAAACAGCAGCATTTATGTTGCCAGCGCTCCATCGTATTGCACTGCAACCCCCTGTTCAACGCCCCGCACAAGGCCAACGACCTACGCGTGTGAGTGGCAAACGCCCACGCCCAACCCCAGCACAGCCCGCTGTTTTGGTGCTCACGCCAACGCGAGAACTCGCGCTGCAAGTTACGACAGCCACTGCGACCTATGGCAAATATTTACGCCGCATTGAGTGCGGTAGCGTATTAGGGGGTATGCCTTACCCAAAACAGCTTGCCATGCTCTCACGTATGCCTGACATTCTGGTGGCAACACCCGGTCGCTTACTTGACCATATTGGCTCAGGTCGCATTGATCTCTCTAATTTACAAATGCTGGTATTTGATGAAGCTGACCGTATGCTAGATATGGGCTTCTCTGATGATATTGACAGTATCTTAGAAGCAACGCCAGACTCACGCCAAACTGTGATGTTCTCTGCAACGTTAGATAGTCGTGTTGCCCAATTAGCGGCGCGTATGCTTAACAACCCATTACGTATCGAAATTACCGGCGCTAAAGTAGACCAAAGCCATATTGAGCAACGTCTACATTACACCGACGATATTAATCACAAGCAACGCTTACTTGATCATCTTTTGCGTGATGCCGATTTAAAACAAGCGATTGTCTTTACCGCAACTAAACGTGAAGCTGAAGCGCTCTCCGGACGACTAAGCGAAGCCGGATTTTCTGCTGGCGCTTTACATGGTGACATGCACCAAGGCGCGCGTAATCGTACGCTTACCGAACTACGTCGCGGTGGATTACAGGTATTGGTTGCTACCGATGTTGCAGCACGTGGCATTGATGTACCCGATATTACCCACGTAGTGAATTTTGATTTACCTAAAGTAGCAGAAGATTACGTTCACCGTATTGGCCGTACAGGACGCGCTGGACGCAGCGGCATTGCAATCAATCTCGTTGGTCAAAGCGATATTATGCTGTGGGTGCGTATCGAGCGCTTGCTCAAACGCCGTATTGATGCCAGCGTTATTACAGGTCTTGAGCCGCGCCGCCCAACACCCAAACCAAGCGCATCTAAATCAGGGGGTGGCGGTGGTGGCTACCGTGGAAAAGGTGCAGGCGAAGGCTATCGTGGCAATAAATCATACGGCAACAGTAATGGCTACCGAGGTAACAGCGGTGGTGGCTACAGCGGTAATACAGCAGGATCCACTGGTGGTGGCGGTGGGTACGGCGCGCAAAGAAATAGTGGCTATGCTGGTAATGCAGCAGGACCAAGCGGTGGCGGTGGTGGGTATGGCGCACAAAGGAGCAGTGGCTATAGCGATCGCAGCAACACATCTGCCGGTCCAAGTGGTGATCGTCGCAGTTTTTCAGATGGCAATCGTGCGCCCCGGACAAGTTCGCATGGAGGGCCAGCACGCCAAACATTTGGTAATGCGAATGGCAACCGTAGCCGTTAACTAACCAAATGGGTTTCTTATCCCACATGTTTTAACGAGTAAAACGATGTCCGTTCTTCACTCGTTAAAATAGCTATTCATAAAGCCGTGTAATGCACGGCTTTATCACATTTCAAGGAGAGCATGGTGTTAAGCTGGGAATATGTATTGACTTCGCAATTTTGGTGGTCCTTAGGTGCAATTGTGCTTATCGACATTGTGTTAGCTGGCGATAACGCAATTGTTATCGCCCTCGCTGCCCGTCGATTACCCGCAGCCTTAC
>JADYYQ010000196.1 GCA_020853585.1 Ottowia sp. | reverse complement strand
AGTCCATCGGCCTGCGGTAATTCCAAGCAAACCAAATTCTATTGTTAAAAGCGAAGGATCTTTTTCTGTTTCAGCAACAAAAGCATTTATACCTTCGGTGACAGCATTGATAATGGACACGCCGTGTGGATGGTAGTTATTGAATTCTTTATTTAGATCGCCCCGGTATTTAAACAAACGAGCCCCTATGTCTCGCTTTAATTCACGGTCACCTAAAATTTCAGAAACGGTGCCACTGGCTTGCCTGCGCCACATTTCAAATTGAAAGAGCCGATCCTTCGCAGCACTGTAGCCTTGCGCAAAAAAAAGATCATGTTCGTTTTGCGCGTAGATGTGATTAACACCAAACTCATCGCGAATGATCTCTACCGGTTTTTCTAATCCGGCAACGGTGAGTTCATTCTTTGTTTTGGAGGACTGCGTACAGCCAATAATAAAGAGTAGCGCGAGAAGGGAGAGGTTTTTCATCGTATTATTTTTAGCCACTGATTCACAGATTAAAGCTTAGCGTTTTTCTTTGCGAGCTTAGTGTGAAAATAAATATCATGTTTGTCAAACGATCAAGATGCTGCAATCTTCTCCACCGCATCTATAAACCGATCCAAATCTTTGGTAGTTGTGTAAACGTGGGGCGTTACGCGCACCGCATTTACATTTTCCCATTTAATGGAAACGGTGTGAATACCATATCCGGAAAATAATTTTGTTGCAATATCACCCACGTCCATACCATCGATACTAAAAGTACCCAGCGCACAGGAGTACTCCGGCTTCATAGAAATGTGAAACTTAACGCGCGGGTTTTTTGCTATAGCATCACACCAATAGAGTTTCAAATAATGCAAACGCTCTTGTTTTCTCTTTCCTCCGATGGCATTATGAAAATCAATAGCCTGGCCAATGGCCTGTTCAGGCGCAAAAGATCGCGTGCCCAAGGCTTCGAACTTACGAATGTCTGGACTAAGGGGTTTGTCGTTGGGGAAAATGGGCCATGTTTTTTCAATGAGGGGTTTGCGCACATACATTAATCCTGTACCAAAAGGTGCGCACAACCACTTATGCAAACTGGTACCAAAGTAATCGCAGTTTAAGTCGGATATTTTATAATCAAGATGCGCGAAGGAGTGAGCCGCATCAACAATGGTGGTGATGCCACGCTTGCGTGCTTCGGCACAAAGTTTTGCAGCGGGTAGTATTTGGCCCGTCCAAGTAATTAAATGAGTGATGTGCCAGATTTTTGTTTTAGAAGTAGTTGCATCAACATAAGCTTTCAAAACAACATCATCATTTTCAATAGGAAGATTTAAGTTGATCCAGTTTATTTTAACGCCTTCGCGTAGCTCCCGTTGTTTCCACGCATGAATCATGTTGGGATAATCCTGTTTCGTCATCACAATTTCATCGCCCCGCTTTAAATCAATTCCCCAGGTAAAAGTGCCAAGTGCTTCGGTGGTATTGCGATTGATTGCCAACTCTTCATTGCTTACCCCGGCCAGGTCGGCCAGTTTTCTTCGCAGGGGTTCGCGACCTTTATCCAAAATCTGCCACATGTAATAGGTAGGCGCTTCGTTGCTCAAATGGTAGTAACGATCCACAGCATCTTGCACCACTTTGGGTTGTGGGCTTACACCCCCATTATTTAGATTGAGAATATTAGGTGTGACGGTATACGCCTGCGCCATGCGTGCCCACAAATCTTCATCGTTGGCAGCCGCTAAGGGCGATAGTTTATTGAGAGAGAACAAGGCATCCGAAATATCTTCTGAGATTGCCTGGCTAACAAGGGGCGCTAACGAAAGTGCGCTCGCTGCACCGAGGGTTTTTTGAAAGAACGATCTACGGGAAGTCATGACGGATTGATTTAGAAAATGAATGTAGGAGTTTAGTTCCTTAATTCATACACGCTTTATTTGTATGGTATTGGATTTCGACTGACTTGGTAGAGGTGCAACGTTAATTCACATGATCTAATAATCTCAATTTGGTTGCTTTCCATGCTGTCGTAGCCACTACAGCTAGCGTCATGCAACCACCAAAAATTACAGAGGGCACTACGCCAATCAGTTTTGCCGCCACACCTGATTCCAGCATACCAATTTCGTTGGATGAGCCAATGAAAATACTATTGACAGCCGACACCCTCCCTTTCATGTTTTCGGGCGTGAGCGTATGGATTAATGTGCTACGCACAATTACGCTCACACAATCAAACATGCCGCTTAGTATTAATATACCCATCGATAGCCAAAAGCTGGTGGATAGACTAAAGCCAATCATACATAAACCAAAACCGGCAACGCACCAAAGCAAAATTTTTCCAATTCCTTTTTTTATAGGATGATGGGTGATGTACACCGCCATACTAAGCGCACCAATGGCGGGAGCTGATCGCAAAAAGCCGAGACCAATTTCGCCTGCATTAAGAATCTCGGCTGCAAAAATGGGAAGCAAGGCCACCGCTCCACCAAACAGCACAGCGAATAAATCTAAGGTAATAGCACCTAGTATTATTTGGTTGTTAAAAACGAATTTGATACCAGCTTTAATTTTTTCAGTAATGCCTTGCTCGGCACTTGCAGGAGGTAGCGGTCGATTAGGAATAGTGAGATAACAGAATAATGCTGTTATAACCAGAAGCGCATCGGCCGTATAGGCAGCCGTAATTCCAAAAAATCCATAGATCAAACCGCCAATCATAGGGCCACCCACAGAAGCAGTCTCCCAAATAGTACTGTTCCATGTAATGGCGTTTTGATACAGCGACCGATTGACAAGTTGTGGCATCAGTGAAAAATT
>JADYYQ010000195.1 GCA_020853585.1 Ottowia sp. | reverse complement strand
TACCAATGGGGTTACAGGTAGCTACACGATCACCGTGACAAATAATGGTGATGCACCTTATACCGCCACAACGTTCACAGTAGGCGAGCAATTGCCGGCTGGGCTGACATATACCGGTGTGACAGCAGGAAGCGGTCTAAGTAGCGCAGGGTGTAGTGCGGTGGTAGGTAACGTTCCCTTGTTATGTACATTGACACTGAGTAGTAACTTAGCGGTCAATGGAACGGCTTCCTTCACCTTGCAGGTGACACCGATCGCTACGTTTAATGGTGGCGACAATTACGCTGGGGTATGTACCGGCAGCACCTGTACGACTGACTGTAAAGGCACGCTGCCCTTGCCAGCTAATTGCATTAAAGCAGCTACACCCAATTTAGTGATTACGAAAACTTCACCAGCGGGTGGATTTACCAATGGGGTTACAGGTAGCTACACGATCACCGTGACAAATAATGGTGATGCACCTTATACCGCCACAACGTTCACAGTAGGCGAGCAATTGCCGGCTGGGCTGACATATACCGGCGTAACAGCAGGGAGTGGTTTAAGCAGCGCGGGCTGTAGTTCAGTGGTAGGTAACGTTCCCTTGCTATGTACATTGACACTAAGTAGTAACTTAGCGGTCAATGCAACGGCTTCCTTCACCTTGCAGGTGACACCGATCGCTACGTTTAATGGGGGTGACAATTACGCTGGGGTATGTACCGGCAGCACCTGTACGACCGACTGTAGAGGCACACTGCCCTTGCCAGCTAATTGCGTTAAAGCGACTGCACCCAATTTAGTGATTACAAAAACTGCGCCAGCAGGCGGTTTTACAGTAGGTGTGCCCGGTAGCTATACGCTTACGGTGACCAATAATGGGGATGCAAATTATACGTTGGCGACTGCAGTTGTAGGGGATCAGCTGCCAACTGGGATGACCTATACGGGGGCAACTGCAGGCACCGGTTTAAGTAGCGTAGCGTGTAGTGCGGTGGTAGGCACAGTTCCTCTGCAATGTACGTTGACATTTAGCGGCGGGTTGTTAGCAGTGGGCGCTTCAGCTTCTTTCACTTTGCAGGTGACCCCGAATAATACTTTCACGGGGGCGAGCAATTATGCGGGAGTGTGTACCGGTAGCACATGTACGACTGACTGTAAGGGTACGATACCCTTACCAGCGAACTGTACTAATACGCTCACACCTAATTTAGTAGTTACAAAAGCTGCGCCAGCAGGCGGTTTTACAGTAGGTGTGACGGGTGAGTACACCTTGGTTGTTACCAATAGTGGTACGGCAGCGTTGAGTGGTGTTGCCACGGTGGGAGAGCAATTACCGGCAGGGCTCATATACACCAGCGCAACCGCTGTTTCTGGTTTAGCCGCTGCACCAGTATGTACGACGAGTGGTGGAACGGTCCCCTTGCAATGTACATTGACGTTTAGTGGGGGGACGTTAGCAGCGGGCGCCTCTGCTTCATTTAAATTACAAGTAACCCCGAACGCAACATTTAATGGGGGGGATAATTATGCGGGTGTTTGTACAGGTTCAACGTGTACTACGGATTGCAGAGGAGCGGGTACTTTACCGGCTAATTGCATAAAAGCGACTGCCCCTAATTTAGTCATTACCAAAACTGCACCGACAGGCGGATTTACTCTTGGTGTGCAGGGTGATTACACCTTTGTAATTAGCAATAATGGTACGGCATCATTTAATGGAGTTGCGACGGTTGGCGAACAATTACCCGCTGGGATGACGTATGTGGGTGCGACGGCAGGCTCCGGGATGAGTAATTTGGTGTGCCAGACAGTGAGCAGTTCGGTAGCGCCATTGCAGTGTAGCTTTACGCTAAGCAATCTAGCTGCCAATAGTGGTCAGGCTAGTTTTACTTTGCAGGTCTACCCAACCGCGTCGTTTGCTGGAGGGGATAATTATGCGGGGGTATGCCCAGGCGCTTCGTGTAATACCGATTGTAGAAATATTACGCCTTTACCGACCAGTTGTACGACAGCACACACCACAGTAACGGGCTTATCAGTAACAAAAGCGAATCCAGCTCCAGATGTCACCGGAGGGTTTACGGTGGGTGCGCCGAGTGATTACACCGTCACTGTGCAAAACACAGGCACGCTGACATATCCAGGCGGAACAACGTTGTTAGTGGGTGAAAGTTTACCGACGGGATTTGTTTATAACAGTGTGAGCACGACGGATAGCAATGTACAAACGGTGTCGTGTGGACCCCCCATCGTGCCTCCATCAGGTTGGAGCTTGGGGTGCACAGTGACCTTAGCTTCTGGATTTACTTTTGTACAAAATGCGTCGATTAGCTTTAAATTAAATGTGACGCCGTCCATTCCAGTGTCAGGGGCAGTCAATTATGCGGGTGTGTGTGTGGGTAGCAGCTGTACGCCGCCACCGCAACCGACGTGTATTACCACACCCACTTTCCCTGGATGTGGTAAGTCTCCGCCGGCTACGCCTGATAGCCCCCAGCTGACGGTATCTAAAGTTGCCAATCGAAAATCCGGCGAGATTGGTGATGTCGTGGTGTATACCGTGACAGTGCAAAATAACGGCACTCATCCCGCAGAGAGCGCCAGCTTTGTTGATACCTTGCCTGCTGGTTTTCGTTATATCAATGGGACAATGCTAAAAAATCAAGTGCTTATTGCTGATCCAGTGGGTAGTCCTGGGCCGCAGCTCATCACTTATATGGGCGAGGTGAGACCAGGCACAACGATTACTTTTTCTTATAAAGTGCGGATCGGTGTGGGTGCACAACAAGGAGATGGTTTAAATCAAGCACGTGCTACGGTAGGGGGAATCAATATTTCCAATGTGGCGCGTGTCAAAGTGTTAATAGAGGGCGGCGTCTTTACTGATCAAGCGTGCGTAATTGGTAAGGTATTTGTAGATTGCAATGGCGATGGCATGCAGGATGTGGGCGATCCCGGTGTACCGTGCGCACGTTTATATATGGAAGATGGGACCTACTTTATTACGGATGCAGCAGGCAAATTTAGTTTTTGTGGGATTAGCCCGAGAACCCATGTATTAAAGCTGGATCTCTCGACGATGCCGCATGGTAGCCAATTAGGGGTGACGAGTAACCGCAATGCGCACGATCCCGGTAGCCTATTTTTAGATGTGAAACGCGGAGAGTTAATACGTGCTGATTTTATGGAGACCTCCTGTACGCCGCATATTCTAGAGCAAATTCGTACAGCCAGTTGTCTACCACAACCGCGCCGTCCTGCTAAACCACGGCCACCTGAGCCTATGCCCGAGATTATTGTCGAACGTGCTCCTGCGGTAGAGCCTGCGCCGCCAGTGGTTGAGTTTACGTTGTCAGTGGATGCGTTATTTGATTTTGATAAATCGGTGATTAAGCCGGCTGGAAAAATCCACTTGGATGATTTTGTGGAGCAATTAAAAGGTCATACGTTTGACATGATTGCGATCACAGGTCATACCGATTGGATTGGTACGCATGAGTACAATCAGAAATTATCTATGCGTCGTGCTATGGCGGTTGATCATTATTTGTCGGCAAAAGGATTGGATGTGCAGCGTCTATACGTACAAGGTAAAGGCAAAACACAGCCTGTTGCTGATAATAGAACAGCAGAAGGGCGAGCCAAAAATCGGCGTGTGGTTGTTGAGTTAATCACGAAACATACCGAGCCGCATGTGCCTGTGCCGAGCAATGAAGAGAAGCCATAAGAGGGTATGCCCTGTGTGGTCGGTGTCTAGCGTGTTACTTTGACTAACGCGTTTAGTAATGCCGGGTGTTATACAAAATGGTTTGTGCATGTATAAAAAAATGAATTAGTCAAAGATTTTTGTATTGATTCTTTGTCTGTTTCCACGGGAGAAAAAAACGACCCTGTCTGAAAGGGCGTGATAAAGAAGTGATTTCACAAACGGGGCAATAGCAGCCGTGGTTCAAGCACAGGTATTTGGGTGTTACACCAAGAATCGACAAATCTATATAAGATTAATAATGTATCGGTACAGAATGTAATGCCATTTTGACTCACCCGTGCCGCAAAGGTTCCCCTCCCTAAAGATATGCAAAAGAACCTAGCTTTTGATGGGGACGAGCGGATTTTATGCAGCTTGTTTTTCCTGATTTTTCACACGTGCCCAGCGCTACAAGTACTGGAAACGCAATTACAGGTAATTATGAATGCATGATTTCGTTAGATTCTTTACCCTGCTCGTGACGCTCGGCACTTGCTTGCTATTGTCCCCCGCTTTGGCGCAAACACAGATGACGGCAGAGGAAGTGGCGCATGTTGTTATACGTGCCCACGATAACTTTACCGTTGATCCCGAACAAATTATCAATGCATTCTCGGACGATGCGAGAATCGAATACCCATTTGCGCCGGCAGATATACCAGGTTTTCCAAAAGTCATTGAAGGTAAGGAGGTAATCCGAAAATAATTCTATGGCCTTACAAAGGTCATGAAGGATATCCGCTATGCTGGGCAGCACGCTTATCATTTAGAAGGGACAGATATGTACCTTCTAGAATTCACAAACGATGGCAAAGCGCTTCCGTCAGGAAAACACTATCACCAAAATTTGCATGCGATTGTGAAGGTGAAAGACGGAAAGATTACCTATTTCCGTGAATATTGGGATCCTTACTATGCACTATCGAAATGGGATCTTATTCGGAAAGTGAAAAAATAAGCTTGATTTTTTTCAGTGAATACGCATTCGGGGCGCTGGCGTCTCAGTGTATTTCTTGAATAAAATTTGGCTATCAGAGACGATCGTCTAAAAAGATAAAAAGCCGCGCGACAGTTACCTCCGTGTTTTGCAGAAGTACTCAGACGCTCTACCCCTTAGATATGATCTTGGTCACGGTAGGCTGATAGATGGCCTACTTGCTGAGTATGCGTAATGTAGAAGAAATAACGCTGGTGCGGGGCATCTCAGCCGACCGCACCAAAAGATATTGATGGGTCATTGAGTTTATTCCATTATTCGAAAAAATATTTCGCATATATACACGCCCCGAGGAACAAGCAGGCGTAGGGATGAGACCTATATCTTGATAAAAGGTCGGCGTATATATCTATATCGCGCAAAGAAAAAATCGTCTTTAAGTTCTTACTGTGATGAAATTTTAAGTATTAAGTTGACGTAAAAACTCTCGATCCGTGTTGGACCATTTTTCTTCGATGCTGATAAGTTGAGATTGATCGACGAATGGTGGGTAATGGGATTTGCTGGTGAGCCGGATGTAATGATGGATAAAGATATCGAGGCAAATATGTACAGGTTTGATATCGCCGATATCCCGACTTCTTGTTTTTGTACGCAGGTAAATATCAAAATCAGCGCCTTGAATACGTTCATCCCAGAGGCCGATTTTTGTAAGTGCTCGGCGTTGCATCATCACGGTGTTGCCCACAAAGCCTTCTTTGATTTGGTGTTTAAATTGTGTGCGGCGGCGCTCACAAAATTGTTCCCAATCACCATACATCCACCGATGCATAAGACGCAGCGTTTTTTGGGTAAATCCAAATAAATAGCCGATAGGATTTTTAATGCGTTTCCAGCGGCGCTTTAATTTTTTGGTGGCCCGTGCATTTTCGACGCACTCAATGCCGCACGAAGTGGCCACATCGAGGTCGTGTCGTTGCATGCTCTCTACAAAATATAAATCCCAATTTGGGGCGACGATAATGTCGTTGTTTAAAAAAGCGAGCCAATCGTATTGAGCAATGGCGATGCCTTGGTTTTGGCTATGCGGATAAGCATAATTTGCTTGATTGCGAATCACGATGGCACCTACAGAGTCAAAGAATTCCGCGCTACCATCGGTTGATCCATTATCAATAACGATCAGTTCAAATGGGTAATGGGTATAGCGTTGTAGATATTCCCAATATAGTTGGTTGACTGCAAGTTGATTATGAATAGCGCAGATAATGCTGATCATGATTGAGCCGTACGGTAAGAGGGTTGGCCTGCCAATAGTGCGCAACAAAGAAAAATATAAGCAAGACTCGTGATGTTGTCAGTAAACGATGAATTTGCGAGCGTGGATAGTCCGTAAGCGCTGGCAAGCAGTATACCTAGCCAGCGCTCGGCGGTCATACATTGTTGGGCTTGCTTGCATGTTGCGGCGAGTAACAACGGGAGCAAACATAAACCAAAAAAACCTAAGTCAATCCAAAACCAAAGATAGTCGTTATGGGGATTTTGATTGGCTTTTGGACCGTCTGTATACCCGGTTGTTTGTGCGTAACTTTGGCCATAGCTACCTGTGCCATGTCCGAAAATAGGTGCTTGGCTAATGATCGTGGCGGCGGTTCTATAAAATAAGAGACGCAAACCGATCGATGTTTCCACCTCCCCTTGCTGATAAGAAGCGAGATCACTTTGTATGTTGTGTATGCCTTTATGCAATTGATGTGAGCCAAAATAGAGCGTCGGTGCTAAAACAAGTGTGCCAACTAGCGCAAACATCATGCCTTTTTTGCCTTGCCAGAGTAAAACAAGTAGCGCGCCGAGGACCAGAAATAAAAATTGGCCCGTACGCCCTTGCACAAAGAAAAAGATATCAATAACGCATAGCGTGATGGTGATTGCAGTGAGCCAATGCCACTTAGGGGGTATGCGCTGCGTGATCCAGTAAGCAGCTAAACCACATGCTAAAAATCCTGCAAATGTATTGTGATACGTGTGTGTACGAAATACCATGTAGTCGCCGGGAATGCCATGTAGCAAGGTGATACCCGATAGCGCGCAGCCAATAGAGAGAAGCACGCTTAATGTTGCGGCTGTGGCAAATCCCAAGAGTAGCTGGTTGCGCCAGCTGTGAACAAAGAAAAAAGCAAATAAAAACGGCGCTAATAAATACACTTTGAGCTTGATTAACATCGCATACATATCGTGGGCCGACGCAGTACTCCACAGTGTGCCGATAAGAAAAGCGAGATAGAGGACTAGGCAAGCACGTATCAAGGGCGTCCGTAGTGCTGGCAAAAGTTGAGCGCGTATGCTGGGGATCAGTAATGTACAGAGTGCACACAACACCATACTTATATTTTGTAGTGCAGTGGAGATGGGAATAGCGAATCCCGCTAACCATGCCAGACAACTAAGTAATACATGGGTTGCACGTGGGAGGTCTAAAGCGCTCGTTTCTGTGCCCATCTTTGCTTGTATTGTGGGGCTGGGTTGGGTGGTGACATATATGGGTTTAGTCATAGGTGTAGTGTATGTTCGTTTGAGTCAGCGAGACGGTCACCGTATTTTTCTCGGTTATGTGTAAAAACAATGTATGTGCTTAATGTGTATAAGGCCGATCGCTGAGTAAGCGCACTGGGTGCTGATTGCACAGTGCGCTTACTATGCTGTAGGCTTGCAGTCTTAAGCCGGAGATGACCATGGTGATTTTTGTCGCTTTGTCTTGAGGTCGATTGCGATGGTTATGCAATGGCTTTGTGATATCTAAAAACACGTGGCGTTACGGATTGATTAAAGAAAAAGTTTCACCCAATCCTGTTTGCGGTGCGGCGAGCCCAAAGTGACGATAAGCTAAAAGCGTCGCGATACGTCCCCGTGCGGTACGTTGCAAAAATCCTTGTTGAATTAAAAAAGGTTCGATGACATCTTCGATCGTGTCACGTTCTTCGCCAATTGCAGCGGCCAGATTATCAACACCTACTGGGCCACCATTAAATTTATGCAAAATAGCTTCAAGCAATTTGCGGTCCATAAGATCAAACCCCTCTGGGTCCACATCAAGCATAGCGAGGGCAGCGTGGGCAACGGTTTGCGTGATATGCCCATCACCTTTGACTTCAGCGTAATCACGCACGCGTCGTAGAAGACGATTGGCAATGCGCGGTGTACCACGCGCACGTTTGGCGATCTCGAGTGCGCCCTCGGGTGCGATGTGTGCATTGAGTAGTGCAGCGGAGCGCCGCACAATACGAGCTAATTCTTCTGCGGTGTAAAACTCTAAACGTGCGACGATGCCAAAACGATCGCGTAAAGGATTGGTGAGCATGCCGGCACGGGTGGTGGCGCCAACCAAGGTGAAGGGCTGTAAATCTAATTTGACGCTGCGTGCAGCAGGCCCTTCGCCAATCATAATGTCGATTTGATAGTCTTCTAATGCAGGGTAGAGAATTTCTTCAACGACGGGAGAGAGTCGATGAATTTCATCAATAAACAGTACATCATGTGCTTCTAAATTGGATAAGAGTGCCGCCAGATCCCCGGGACGCTCAAGCACAGGGCCTGAAGTTTGGCGCATATTGACACCCATTTCACGCGCAATGATGTGTGCAAGCGTTGTTTTCCCTAAACCGGGCGGGCCAAATAGTAAGACATGATCGAGTGGCTCGTTGCGTCCCCGTGCGGCACTGATAAAAATTTCAAGTTGCGTGCGTATTTTTTCTTGACCGATATATTCATCTAGCTGTCGTGGACGCAGGGCACGCTCTAATGCTTCTTCATGCGTTGAAGCGGGGGCTGATTGCACGATGCGCTCATTGCCTGCGTTGGGTATGCTGTGCAGATTATCAGTATGAATCGCCATAAATTAATTTTTAGAGAGTGCTTTGAGTGCCATGCGAATCCCTTCGGAGACGGCGGTATCAGAAGGGATATGTTTTAGTGCGAGTGAGGCCTCTTTGTCAGAATAACCCAGCGCGCCTAAGGCGTGAAGAATATCAGATTGGTTGTGGTCGGCTAAAGGGATGATATTAAGATCGGCGCCTAATTTTCCTTTGAGCTCTAGTAATAAACGTTCGGCTGTTTTTTTGCCAATACCGGGAATTTTAATTAAACGCGCACTGTCTTGTAATGTAATTGTGTGTGCTAAATCACTTACTTGCATCCCCGACAAAATCGCGAGCGCTGTGCGCGTGCCAATGCCTGCGACTTTGATTAACTCCCGAAATGCAATGCGCTCTTCTGCTTTACCAAATCCATATAACAGATGCGCATCTGCACGCACGATGAGCTGGGTGAGTAGCACGATCGGTTGACCGATGGCGGGCAGTGTATAGAACGTACTCATCGGGACATCGACTTCATAGCCCACACCATGGCAGTCAATTAGCAAATGAGGTGGGTTTTTTTCTAACAATGTGCCGGCAATGCGACCGATCATGACAATCCTTTTTAAGCAGAGTGTTTGGGTGCCTAAGGTGAGAATACCACCCTAGAACTGACGCAAAATCGCGGTACGCCTTTTTGCCGTATTCACTGTCTTTGGCCTTAAAGAGGTGCCTATGAGCATTTTGCGTCAAATTTCAAGCTAAGAGTGTTGCATAAGTGACTGCGCCCAAATACAGCGTAGTACACCTCATCGTAATGCAACAGATTTAACGTACTTGAGCGTGCCGCAGTGTAACGATATTTTTTGATTGATGTGGAACCCGTATACCTTTGTACAGAGGCCATGTGAATAAGTAGTTATTTTTTTATTTTGTATAAGTGCATTGAGGTTTACCGCATGCGGGTGTGGGGATCAAGATTTTGCATTGCAGCGTAGGGAAATCAGGCTGATGTTTTATCGCTGGGTTGCGGTGTGCGGGGGTATTGGCCATTACGGTGTCATTGTCTAAGACTGTTTATGTGTTTTTTTAACTTTGAGAGGATGAACTATTTTTTAGTTGATGAGACCAATCGCTCTATTAGATCACTGGGATTTAACAAGCACGTGTACGTGCAAAGTCTTTAGTGGCACTCTCTTTTAGTGGAATGGATCTTATGGTTTTGGTGTCACGCAGTAGTAGTAACCCCCGAGTAAATACATTTATATCTGCAAATACACTTGTCCATTCGCCCGTTAATCGTGCGCTTTTTTTTACACAGCTTGCTCAATGGGCGAGGTGCGTTACCTATGGCGGATTAAAAGACATAGCGGTTAGACGCATCCAATACGTTTATGAAACAAACCATGTCAATTTAGATCTAAGCTTACTTGCTTTGACTGATCTGCCCGATTTGTCTGCCTTGCATGGTTTGCGGGAATTAGATTTGAGCGAGAACAGATTAAGCAAATTGCCCGATTTGTCTAAGATACCCACATTAGAGCGCTTAGATTTAAGTTGTAATCAGTTTGCCGAGATGCCGGATGTGTCTGAGTTGAAAAATGTGCGGGATTTAAATATGTCACATAATCGATTGACAGTTTTAACTGATATATCAGTTTTGACGCAGTTAAGAGAACTCGATTTATCTAACAATCAATTGGCCCAGGTACCGGTGCTATCCAAGTTGACAGGGTTAAATCGTTTGTTGATTTCCAGTAATCAGTTAACGTGTTTGCCCGATATCTCGGCTTTGCGTCAGCTCAAATTATTAAATGCAGGCAATAATCGATTAACGAACTTACCCGACTTCAACGCTTTAGATCAATTAGAAGTGCTTTATCTGGGTCATAACCAATTAACCCATATATCTGATATCTCTGCTTTAACTAATCTGAGATTACTTAATCTTCGTAATAATCAATTAACAACTTTGCCAAGCTTCGCCACTTTAGCCAGATTGCTTATATTGGATATTAGCAATAATTTTCTGGTAGAGCGACCGCGTAATTTAAATTTGCTCCGTTTATCATTTGAATATTCTGCTCGGGGTAATTTTTTTGAGATAAATGATGCAAAAACTGAAGTGATTGATTTGTACGATGCTGAGCAATATAACCCTTTGCTGCATTACGTTTGTGACCATATTACGGCTGATAAAAATTGGGTTTTATTCAACACGAGTTGCATTAATCAATTGCTGTATCAGGCCAGTTTTTTATCAGCGATAACGCGTAATGTCCGTACTGTGGAGGATGACGCCAATCTCTTATTGGCAAAAAATATACGCGATCAATTTTTTTCGGTGGACTTGATCGCCGAGTGCGCTGAGCGAACAAAAGCCATTGTCGAACTGGATGCACAGGAAGGAGAGGGACTTGTTTTTGTGTCTGAAGATGGTCAGCAAGGTCTTTCGATGACAAAAAGTTGCTACGAAAAAAATATTCTTGGTTTAAATGTGTCGCCCTTAAGTGAGTATGCGCAATGGAGTAATGGGGTGTTGGTGCATCGCTGTGATCCGGATATGGGGTTGGTCTATCTCGATAAATTACATGGTTACCAGCAAGATCTCGCGCCCTTTCCTTTATTGCTTAAATGTTATGAAGCGATGCAAGCACAACACTGTATGCATAGTGTGTTGACACAGCTTAATTTAGGGGAGTACCAATATCAATTTACCTATGCCTTAAGTGCTAATGTGGTGCGAGATAGCAGCAAAAAATTGATTGGCCCAGAACATGTTGAGCCCCTTAACGCGATTTTTTATCCTTTGATTACCACACAGTCTGATGGTGAACCCGTGATTACGCATGCGCATGGCGAAAATTTATTTACCCAGTTAACGGTGTTGGAGCAAGCACCTGAAAAGCAGGCTGCCTTGCTTTTTTGTCTCTCGACTGTGTTTGTAAAATACAGCTCCTCATCCTCATTAGGTAGTGAGCACGAGTCACCTTTTGCTGTGCGTCGTTATGCTGCTGCATTGCTTACAAAAGCAGTACAGCTTTATCCCGATTTAATTCCTATTGCCGATGCAAACGATTACAAAAATAGATTACTGGGACGAAGAGAGCAAAGAGAGCGCACCGTTACATTTGGTTGTGCTGATACGCTCGTTGATAACATGATGACGTATGCTAGAAGACAGGGCAGTGAGGTGATGCAGGCCATGTTTGACCATATTTTTCCTCAGGCATGGCGATAATTTCTACGCGTGATACTTAAGCGATACAACTTGCATACATTGTAGTGCGGGGCCGCGCCGGGGTGTCATGCTGATGGTGGGTGATCCATATAAGGCAAGGGTTATGTTAGATGGCGCAGATGGATTTATAAAATCAAGCGTCCGCGACGCAAATGCAGGCCGTGTTTTGCCTGAGGCGCTAATTTGTCGAGAGCGTTAAGGGTGCGCAAACCGTGCGCATGACAGATCGCCATAGCCAGTGCATCGGCTGCGTCAGAACTGGGTATGCTTGTTAAATTAAGTAAGCGTTTGACCATTTCCTGAACTTGATTTTTATTGGCGCGACCATATCCCACGACCGCTTGTTTAAGTTGCAATGCGGTGTATTCGGCAACGGGTAAACCATCGCTGACAACTGCACAAATCGCTGCACCTCGTGCTTGTCCAAGCAGCAGGGTAGATTGTGGGTTGGCATTGACAAAAACTTTTTCTACAGCAGCACAGTCGGGGGTGTAGGTACGTACCACTTCTGCTGTGCCATCAAACAACATTTTTAAGCGTGTGGGTAAATTGTCTTCGCACTGGCTGCGTATGGTGCCCGACGCGAGATAGTGTAAATGTTGTCCTTGCACGCGAATTACACAAAATCACGTTGTGCGTAAGCCAGGGTCAATACCAAGAATAATCATGGTGTTATATCAATCACTATGCGGTACCCCACTTTGGCTTGGGCTAGCCAGTTTTCGCCCTTGCCAGAATGGTGTTTTATCGGGAGCGTGTTTACTTGTGCGCTCATTTTTTGAGTCGTGTTGACACGATGCTTTGGGTTTAGTGGCGGAAATGGCGTGTGCCTGTAAATACCATGGCAATACCGTGTTCATTGGCCGCTGCAATCACTTCTTCGTCGCGCATACTGCCTCCTGGATGAATCACGCTACGTGCCCCTGCCGCGACTACGACATCGAGTCCATCACGAAATGGAAAGAAAGCATCACTGGCAACGGCTGCACCCTGTAATGATAAGCCTGCATGCTGTGCTTTGATGCTGGCAATACGCGCAGAGTCAATACGGCTCATTTGTCCTGCTCCCACGCCTAGCGTCATACCATCAGCACAAAACACAATCGCGTTGGACTTAACAAATTTAGCCACACGCCAGGCAAAGAGTAGGTCATCCATTTCTTGTGGACTAGGCGGGCGTTGGCTGACAATTTTTAAGTCGCTGATTTGGACGTTGTATTCATCAGGTGTTTGCACTAAAAGTCCACCGCCGACGCGTTTAAAATCGTATGACTGCGCATGTTTCAGTAAGGGTACTTCAAGCAAACGTACATTGGGTTTGTTGGAAAAAATATGACGTGCTTCTGCGCTAAATGAAGGGGCTAACAATACTTCGACAAATTGCGCGCAGATAGCTTGTGCGGTTTCTTCGTCGCAGGGACGGTTGAGTGCGATGATGCCACCAAAGGCGGAAGTCGGATCGGTTTTAAGCGCGCGTTGATAAGCTGCGCACGGTGTATCACCCAAAGCCACGCCACAGGGATTGGCATGTTTAATGATGACGCAGGCTGGGTTGTCAAAGGTTTTGACACACTCCCACGCGGCATCGGCATCGGCAATATTGTTATAGGACAGGGCTTTGCCTTGTAGTTGATGATAATTAGCCAAGGCGCCAGGTGTGGGTGAATGATCACGGTAAAACGCCGCGTGTTGATGCGGATTTTCCCCGTAGCGCATATCTTGTACTTTGTGGAAATTTAAGTGTAAAGCGTGCGGAAAAATATTCCGTTGGTTGTGTTGGTGATCTGCGCCCAGTGAGGTTAGGTAGTTAGTGATCGCGCCATCGTAGTGAGCAGTATGCGCAAATACTTTACAGGCCAGCATAAAGCGTGTGGCTGCTGTGGTTTGATTTTCTTTTGTTATTTCAGCTAAAACAGTTTTGTAGTCGCCGGGGTCAGTAATGACCGTGACATGCGCATGATTTTTGGCAGCGGCACGCAGCATGGTTGGGCCACCGATATCAATATTTTCAATGGCTTCTTCAAAGTGACAGTTGGGTTGTGCAATCGTTTGTTCAAAGGGATAAAGATTAACGACAACTAAATCAATCGGTGTAATCGCGTGATCTAACAGGGCTTGTTGATGGCTGGGTAGATCACGTCGTGCAAGTAATCCCCCATGTACTTTTGGATGTAATGTTTTGACGCGTCCATCGAGTATTTCTGGAAATCCCGTGTACTCGCCCACTTCCATCACAGGTAATTTAGCTTGTAGGAGTAACTTGGCGGTGCCGCCTGTAGAGAGTAATTTGATGCCGAGCTGGTGCAATGCGGTGGCGAATTCGACAATACCTGTTTTATCGGAGACAGAAAGAAGTGCTTGTTTGATCATGACAATGTAAGGGGGTGAAGAAGAGAAAAGCGAATGGTATATCGAGTCGATACGGCGTTTGCTAATTCCCCTGCAGGGAACAATGCCCAGAAACTGCGCAGGGGATTTTTGTGAAATTATAAAATTAGTTCGTTTTAGTTTTATCTCCCTCAGGCATTAATGATGAGTGATGGTGCGCGATAAGCCATTTACCATTCTTATAGGTATAAATAAATGAGTAACGTGCGGCGACGGTTTTCTTTTGCCCTTTGTCTACTAAATCAAATTTGTACGTACCCACATCATAAGCCGTATTACATTGGACAACGACGTTACGGCTAAGAATGGTGCCGTGAGGATGTTTGGCTAAAAATTCATTGAAATAGGATTTAATTTCTGCATGCGTGGTGCGGGGTTGATTCGATAAGGTGGGCAATAATACGGCATCATCCGCGTAGTTATTGGTCACCGTATCTGAATTGCCTGTGCCCAGCGTCGTATTCCACCGGTCAAATAAAGCGGTGATTTCTTGTTTAGATGCGGGATGACATGTCTCTTGCGCAGGGACTGCGTAGGCTAGTTGGATATTAAAAGCCAGGATGGCAGCAATAAAATAAGGCAAATGCCGATCTAACATAGTGTGACTCCTTAAATAGTGTTTAAGTTTTTAACTAAATTCGACTTTTGTACATCTGCTGCAGCGCTATTGTAGCGGGGACTGCGAACGCAATGGCATTCGGTTAAGCGGAGGGGGCGCTATACTGTTTTTCCTTTAAAAAGTTTTACCAATGGAGATGCAGTTAGTCATGAATTTTTGGCAGCCATCACAAGAGCTTATTCGCCAGTTGTGTTCG
>JADYYQ010000194.1 GCA_020853585.1 Ottowia sp. | reverse complement strand
ACTTCGGCCCGCAAGCGTGAAAGCTCCATCGCTTCAGGTGTCACCCCTTTACTGTTAGCACCATTAAGCTTGCCTTGTGCCGAAGCTTTGACCCAATTACGTAGTGTCCGGTCAATCAGGCCTAGACCCTTCGCCGCTGCTGTAATTGATTCGCCATCCCTGACTCGCTTGACTGCCAGTTCCTTGAACTCGCTTGTGTAGGCCTGTTTCGATATCTTCTTCATTTCCTGCCTTACAAAGTAACGTTAATTTTACGTCACCTATGGCAGACTAAATTCCAGGGGAACCTCAGTGTTTAGTGTTTATAAGGTTTTACGGGGAGGTGTTTGGTGTTGGCAATTGGTATGCGAAACGACTGCAATTCTGGGAAAATCATTTAAATAAAAGCAAATACAGGAGCAATTTGATGGGTTCTAGGGAAATTGATAAATATAAGGCCATGGAAAAGACTCTTGGTGAGCCTTTTAGCCTGGAATATCAAGAAGATGTCCTAAAGACAAGACGGAATTTATTAGTGATTGGAGGATTATGTATCCTAGTTAAGAGAGGAGGCCTAACAGTTAGCGATCATGGAAGTTTTTCATTCTTTGGAATTCCACTTCAAGGATCTGATGATCTGTATAGAAGTTTTCTCTTGTGTTTGCTTTTTGCTGCTCTCTATTTGACTAGTCATTTTTTGTGGGCTTCCGTTGATGCCATAAAGGAATACCAGCTTAGGCAATCTGCTACAAGGACTCGATATCAGACAGCTACTATGAATAATGCTGTCGGTATTGATGCTCCGGTCCATCCCCGTCAATCAACCTTGTATAACTGGTGGTTGGAGGAAGCAGGAAAAATTGACTATCTCCCGGAGCAGTTGCAAGGGCTCTGAGTATTTTCCAATCCAGACATGAGCCTGAGCAGAGATGTTTTGTGAGTTGATTCTCAGGCGGCGCGTTGTTGAGATTTGTTGATTGATTGAAAGAGTTTTGCTCTGGCCTCGTTGAGGCGTTGGGCGGCATCATTATCACTGCATTCGGCAGCGATAGCATCCAGTTTTTTCAGCGTTGTGCCGGGATTGAGATGCGCCTCGACCTCTGGCAGTGAGCGGAATTTCTCGTAGGGCGTCATCATGTCCTGATAGCGGTAGCGCTTGCGTATTCTTCCTTTCGCGTCTGTATATTCAGTCGGGAAATGGCAAGGGCGATGGAAGTTCAAGTACGGCGATAGCACCTCGACGGTGAACGTGTTTACCTGGCTGGCGCAGTGTTGCGGTATGTGGCTGTAGCCCAGGTATTTGCGCACGGTCGAAGCGTTCTTGCTTTCTGCCAGGGCGTTATCATTGGTCTGGCGCGAACGCGATTTGGTCTGCTCTATGCGCAGCTTCTCAAGCAGCGCGGACACCTTGTGATTGATGTACTCGGAACCGTTATCGCTATGGAATCCCCGGATGACGAACGGGAAGGCATCCATCATGGCCGCCAGCACCGGCAACAGATAAGCCTCGCTGATATGCTCCACGGCAAAGACCGCCTGGAATTGGGTGACCTCGTCCACGGCATTGATGAGATACACACCCTTGATGCCGTCGAGATCGCCTTGGTGCACGCTGTCCACGCGTAGATAACCCGGACGCCCGTCGGGTGCGGGCTTGCGCCGTTCGCCAATGTTGACCCTGGTCGGTCGGGTCTTGTTGAACGAGCCTCATGCGGCCTGGTAAGTCTTATGGCTACGCAAGTTATACAGGTGGCCGTTTGATATGCCCGCCAGCCTCTCGAAGCGGGTATCTCCATGCACCTTGAATGCACGTTCGCACAGCTTGCGTGTGGTCGTACCGGAGAGTGTGCCATGCAAGGCATCCATCTCAGCCAGCATGCGGATATCTCCGGTAGTATAGCGCCGTACAAACGGCATGATAGGCGCATGCCGCCTGTCCTTGATCTGCCCGACACCGTTGATGAACTGGGTAATACAGCGTGCGACCTGAGCACGCGAGAAGCCTGTCACCTTGATCAGATACTTGCGCAGCACACCCTTGTCGGTGCGGGTGCAGTGACCATAATGAAAGCTCCGCAGCGTATCGGCCATCCAGCCGTAGGCGGTTGCTCGGTCGGTAAGCGTAAATGCGACGGGTTCATTGCCGGACACAAATGCGCGCACCTGTGCCATGGTTTGTAATCCTTGGGTATGTAAAGTCACGATCATGCCTCCATGATCCCAACTTCCGCCACTCCAGGCTCATCTCACACTGGAAACACACCCCCGCTCCTAGGCTCATGTGTCATTGGACAAGGCTCTACAGTGCAAACCGTGATTATAAGTGTTACAATTGATTCACGACTCACCCTTTAACCGTTCGGTTTAGCCGAATGCTTTTAGGGCGGCAGACCGCTTTAGGGCGGTTTTGTCATTTATAAGGCTCAGAGTTAGTTGAAAACAATTGTCTACGTTGATGGCTACAACCTGTATTACGGCCTTTTACGCAAATCTAGCTATAAGTGGCTTGATCTCTTTACCTTATTTCAAAATCACGTCCTTGGGCCAGAAACAGAGGTTGTTGACGTGCGTTTTTACACCGCGCCGGTACTAGGTAAAATGTGTGACGATCCAGCATCACAACAACGGCAACGTCAGTATTTACAAGCTTTGCGTAAAATGCCACCTCAAAAAATTACCATCATCGAAGGTACGATTGTTGCATCTACACCTTCCCTTCGACTTGTTGAAGCAATAAGTGGTTTGCCAAGCAAAGTCCGCGTACATGATTTTACCGAAAAGAAAACCGATGTTAGCCTAGCCTCTGACTTAATTTGTGATGGCTTCACAAATAGCTCCGCACAAGCTGTTCTTTGTTCCAATGATACTGATTTCGCTCCAGCTTTAAATGCACTTCGTAAATCCTGTCCACACATCAGGATTGGTATTGTCGCGCCCGTCTCACCCGATGATCATAGACATATCGCTAATGATCTTGTTAAACACGGGCACTGGGCAAAAAAACTAAGTCCCGTCCATTTAGCTAATTCGCAACTTCCAGACAAAATTCCAGGAACAGCCATTTATAGACCTGAACAGTGGTAACAATTAGTCACAACCCCGCCAACACGCCTTTATCCTGTGTTTTTTGACTATCCTTTGGCACAGCAAGCACCTTTCCAGATATATTAACATCGTCATCAGCCGCTTTAGTGGTTGATTGATTTTTATCTTGCTCGAGGAACACCTCAAAACCACTCCGTTCAATAAACCCAGACGCTACTTTTTCGCGGTTACGATAGCTATAGCTGACCTCAGCAACCGGGTAATTTCCTGGTATCGAAAAATATCCTGCCAAATCGGGTAAATGCCGGATTTCCGAGGACATGACAATTTCACGCATCTGCCGCCGGGCAAACACACTGACACCATCGCGTTGCGAATTCAACCCATAGCTGTACGTCTCTTCTTTTTCATCAATTTCCGCTTTACCAAAAAGCTCCTCTAAGACCTTGGCCGTATCTCCATCACCAACCCGCAAAACTAATTTAGTTTGCGACATGGAGATAATAGTCTTCGCCACATGCGGCCCATAAATTTCAATTAGTTGCGAAAACTGCTGCACCCCATTGAGCATCGGTACACCGTATTTTCTGAGATTGGTCAGCCCTAGCTCAAGGGTCTCTAATTTGTGTAATCCTGCCAATTCATCAATCACCAGCCATAAGCGTGGCTCGTGCACTGGCTTTAAATCCATTGCGTAACGAATTAGGATACTGACCCATAGTGAAATAAGCGGCTTAAGCGCAGTTTTTTGTGTTTCTTTCGCACTGATAAATACCCAACTATCATCATTCTCTTTTTCTAACCAATTACGCAAAGAAAAGTTTTCACCATCATCACGCAAAAAACGAAAACTATTGATGGCATTGACAACGACCATACGTATGTTGTGTCCGGTTTTCTCTGTTTTAGGCCCAACATACGATGCACCTGCGGTGCCTTTCAGCAAAGCATAAATTTTGTCGATCTCTTCTAGTGCAATACTTTCATATAACGCCTTATTTGTCATTCGGCCAGCTTCAGCTAATTTAATGCAGACATCCTCAAATAATTGCCGTCCAGCCAATTGGAAAAATGGCTCACTAATGCCATGGGGCAAAGGTATAAGTCCTTCAACAATATTCAGATAATCGTAACTTGCACGTACTTCGTTCCATAACGTCCAACGTGGACAACGCACATCCAATGGATTAAGGATAATATCTTTCCCGGGCCGATAGAAGGTTTCAATAAATTGTCCCGTAGGATCATATACAGCCGCGCGCTTACCTTGTTGTCGGATTTGATCCAGCATATCTAGAATTACTACTGATTTACCTGTTCCAGTTGCACCAGTGACTAAACAATGCAATGCTTCTGAGTTTTTCCTCATCGGCACGCCAGCCATCGAATAGGGACTGGCCTCGTGTTTTTCTAATAGTTGTTTTTTAAGAATTTCTCCGCTGGTACGTTTTCCGCCCCGTAGGTGATCATCCTTCATTTTTCTGCCGCCGTATTTTGTCAGTGCCCATATCAAAACAAAAAAAGACACACCGCCAATAAATAGGCCAATCATCGAAAGCACATAAATCTTCCAAATCGCCATTTCCTTAAATGGCCTTGCAATTTCTTTGGCTACAATTGGGTTGACTTCTGCCTCATGCCCGTCTATCAATAAAGTTACCTTTCCTGTCTCAGGGAAAATAAAACCTTTAAAACTGGCCTCCATGTATTTTTGTGAGTAATACATTTCATCTTTACTCGCCCAGCAGATCATTCCTACATAAATGCCGACAAAGCCAATCACAAGCGCAGCAACCAATATCATGAGCATGGAAGAAAACATCATTCTTGTTTGATGTAGCCATATTTCTGCACCACGGGTAAAATTCTGCAACCCCTCTCTTTGTCGGCTAATGGGATTCATGCACTTTCCTCACAAAGTTCTTTAATGGCTGTCTCAGCAAATTCTTTAGCCTTTTGTACATTAGCCGAATTCTCTTTAGAGAAGTAAATCCGCATATAAGCTAAAAGCTCAAGAATGACAAATTGCTCTTTTTTCCTTAGCCCACCAGAATCGCTGATTTTTTCAACAATCGCGCCAAGATCAGCGCGGATGGTTTCCACATCCTCGGCCAATAATCCACGCGTAATGAGATTAAGACAATACTCATTCATCGAGACACAGCGTGTTTTTGCTTGGGATTCGAGCATAGTTTTAAACGCTGGATCGGGGTAGAGGGAGACGACTTTTTTTGGAGTACGTGTAATTTTAGGCATTATTGTTTTTAATCATGGAGTTAGGTGTAACTTACTTGATACTTTCAATGTATACAAGCTAAAATCCATAATGTATCTAATATCATTACATAATAAGTATCGTAGGGTATTTTTACTTTTTTTATAATGTACACACTAGAAAACCTATAATGTTGTTAAAAAGCAATATACATATGCATTACAGGCTAGCAGCGTAGCTGCGTGGTGTCTGATCTTTTTCTGTAGGGTTGTAGGGGCTTGCCCCTACGCTTTTGCGATTATTTTGGGAACGGTTGGAACTCATAGCGATTTATAATATTTTTGGTTAATTAACAATGGCTAGATAGCTTGACCTCTTAAGTGTTAGTGATATTTTTGAACTTTTTGAACTTTTTGAATTTATTCTGATATCATGATTTATTGTTAATAACTAACTTAAACAATTTTCTTAAAGCACTAAAACCATGAGCCAAGATAAAACTCAAGAAAAGACCCAACGCAAAGCAAAGACGCTAGAAGATGAAATTGCTATTGCGCGAGATAAACTAAAGCGCCTAGAAGAAAAGCAGCGCGAGCAGCAAAAGAAATGGCGTGGTAAAAATCAGAAAGCCGTACTTGAACTGATTCGATCAGAAAAGTTTGATTCGATTGATATCAAGCAATGGAAGAGTAAAATAGCTGATCTGAAGTTACTTTTATTAAGCAAAACACATCAACAAGAATACAAAAACTAAAGGAATAGGAAATTGTCGATAACAGGTCATTGTCATTGTGGTGCAATTTCTTTCGTGGCAGAAGGAAAGCCTCTTTATCACGCGCTTTGCCACTGCGCTGATTGCCGGAGTTGGTCTGGCACCCCTGTATCGAGTTGGATGGCCTTTAAAACTGATCAGCTCACGATAACAGGTCAACCAGTTCGATATCGTTCTTCAGAAAATGCAACAAGAGAATTTTGTGGTTCCTGTGGAACTGGGCTTTTTTACCGCAATCAAAATCTCTTGCCTGACATGGTAGATATCCAATCTGGAACTATTGACAATCTCGCTTTGCATCCTGAAACAGCACAAATCATGACAAAAGATAAACTGCCATGGATGGATAAACTAGAAACATTACCCCGGTTTCAGAAATATCCTGGTATGGAGTAAATCGTTATTTTTTTGTTTTTGTTAAAAATCTAGAAACAACCAATATCGCTTTTATGAATCTCAATACGTTGATACAAAATATATACGCACCAGCTGGGATGGTTTTATCGGATCAGGTGATAAATGACGCAGAAGGCCATGATTACCGTGCGTGTCGATTTAAGCTTGGGGAACATCGCGTCGCTTTCCGCATGGCAAAGATAACACCCAAAAAAATAGGGCAGTTTGTTACGCTATGGAAACGTTTAGAACAAGGCGGCTCAATAGAGCCGCTGGATATTGCTGATCCCATAGACTTTGTCGTTGTCCATACATCTGAAGCAGAACATCAAGGTCAGTTTATTTTCAATAAGAGCTGTTTGATAAAAAAAGGTATCTTCTCTAGCAAAGAAAGTCCTGGAAAACGTGCTTTTCGTGTGTACCCGCCATGGAGTGTTCCTACCGCTAAACAGGCTATCAACACTCAAGCCTGGCAACGCCCATATTTCCTTCCATTTTCAGTTGACGGAACAACTGACCTCAATCGCGTCACGCAGCTTTTTCACAAATGACTCCCTATGAACCGCGCCTTGCATTCCATGAAACTTGCGTAGGGACTGAATAGTTACAATTTCGCAATACTATAAATCAACCGATATGCCTATTTAGTAGGCTAAGAAACAAAACATAACCATGACTCAAATTAGCATCGGCAATCGTTCCTACCATCTCAACCTCTTCGACTATAAAACGCATTCGAAGCAGGAATTGCAGCAGGAGCAGGCAACTATATTTGGACTGTTAGTCGAACGAGAAAAGGAATTCTCTTTTAACCCCGACATTATTACTGAGTATCCAGATATCACTGATTTCTTCTTGAGTGCACCAGCTTCCTATATTCAATCACGCATTGCCAATATTGAGATGAGTCAAAATAGGGCTGTGGACGAAGTGATTATCCTCACTACTTACGGAGATAAGCTTACAGTCCCACTGGCGGCTGATGGCTATGACGTAGAAAAAATTGATATGCCAGCCGGCCCGGACTATACGTTCAAATTCTCCAAAACGAACTTTGACAAGGTTCCTGATTGGAAGCGTTGCACACTTTACCTAGAAGCCGTAAATGAGCAGGATGAAAAAATCCAACCGACATTTGTACTCAAATTGACAGATGAAAAAGGAATTTTGAATGGCGGGATGTGTGGATCAGTTCGTGAAATCCATGGTGAGCGCTTTGCTTATATTTCAACTGTTGTCGTGGATTCTTATGTGCCGAAATCAGCGGGGAGCTTGTTAGCTATCACGGTGTTAGATTACCTAAAACAAGAGGGCGTTAAATGTGCGAACTTAGGCACTCAAACCGCCGGGCGTTTTTACGAGAAAATTGGGTTTTCCATCACTCACCGGATTGTCAAAAAATTACGTAGTCGCATTACAGATGATGGCAGTATTATTTTTAACGATCTGGTTATTATGGCCAAGATGTTTTCGGTTTAGCGGCGTGGTTCGAAACTGAGGTTCCCTCGATAATTCACCTGATGGCAGACGAAATATTGAGGGAACCTCAGGGGTAATTTAAGTACGATTAGCTTTTATTAAATTTCCGGCATGGGGTTGTAAGCGCAAAACCTCGGAATTTTCCAAGCACACAAATTACGTCAAATAGAGCAAAATACGCACAGCAATAGCGATGCCAGAAACTCTCTTATACTACTTTCGTACAAAAACAAAGATTTTTACAAGTTGAAGAGACGATTTTAACCACGAAATTGTTTAAAAAAAACGACTCGGGAAAATTCCGAGGTTTTGCGCTTACAACCCCAACTAGCACGTGGCTGTGATACCGTATAATTTTTATCCACAAGAACACTGAAGAAAAAATAATGAAGCGGGAAAAAATGAGAGAGCTTTGCTCTGTCGCTGGCTCATATCCTGAGGCTGCACGATTAATTATTTT
>JADYYQ010000193.1 GCA_020853585.1 Ottowia sp. | reverse complement strand
GTACAAGAAGGCCGAGCTATCGGCATCTTGATTAATATCTGGAATTCATTTGGTCAGGCCAACTGCGTTAAAACAGCCTAATTGCGTCCGCAAGGAACGTACTTGCACCCTGCCGAACAAAGCCGTGGTGATGCCATATTTATTGCTGCCTTCAAAATACTTACTTATAAGCAAAAACGCGTATCGCTTTATCAATACGAATCTACACAACAAACAATGGATATAAAGTTTTAAAAACAAATATTTATTTTTATATATTACTCTCTCATGATAAACCCACATGCTTTTTTATACAGATGACGCACTGCTCTACCCTCATGGATATTTCCACGCAAAATCGAGACAACACACCCGGCGTACAACGATCAATTCACCGCCATAACATGGCTTATATTGCTGCATTCAAAAAAGTTTGTCGTCACTTTGGCATAGAATGACCCCCCATTTGCGTACAAGTAAAGTAAAAATATGGATATAGAACAAACGCGCTTCAATATGATCGAACAACAAATACGTCCATGGGGCGTATCTGATCCGGCACTATTAACGCTCCTCACCGTGGTGAAACGCGAACAATTTGTTCCCGAATATGTACGCGCACTTGCCTTTGCCGACACCGAATTACCTTTGCCTGATGGGCAAAATATGCTGCCGCCCAAAACAGAAGCACGATTAGTACAAGCGCTCGCGCTGGCACCTCATGAACACGTGCTGCAAATCGGTACGGGCTCAGGTCACGTGGCTGCATTGCTTGCCCATTGCGCAGCACAGGTAATCAGCGTTGAAATTTCGCCGGTACTGCTCCGTTTTGCGCACGCAAATTTAGCGCGAAGTGGTATTCATAACGTTGAGCTTGTGCAAGGTAACGCCGCACAGGGATGGCCTGGACAATACGATGCCATTTGCCTTTGTGCCAGCCTACCGGTGATACCGCGCACCTTGCTTGATCAACTTAAAATAGGCGGGCGCCTCGTTGTGTTTATAGGTGAAGCGCCGGTTATGCAAGCGCAATGTATTACGCGACGCACGCAGCATGACTACACCACCCTTTCTTTATTTGAAACTTTGGTAACACCCCTGATGCTCGCTACACAACCCTCACACTTTATTTTCTAAGACATCACACAGATACCAACATGTCGTTCCTAAGTTCTTTTTTGCTTACAGCATGTAGCTACTTCAGTTTGTTGTTAGCATTAGCCGTGCCTGCGTATGCGGATGATTTGCTACAAATATATCGCGACGCGCAATCAAACGATCCTATATTCGCTGCCGCACAAGCAAATTATTTTGCCAGTATCGAAAAGTCTCCCCAAGCACGTGCTGGATTGCTACCGCAAATCAATAGTCAATGGTCAAGAGTCAGAAACACGACCAGCCCACAATCCAATATCGGCACAAGCCCCATCACGCCATTCCAAACAAACTGGAATATATCGCTTACGCAACCCTTGTTTCGCTGGGACCGCTGGCAAAGCTATCAGCAAGGAAAATTAAGTGAAATCAGCGCGCAACTGCAACTCACGCAAGCACAGAATGAGCTTATCTTGCGTGTTACCCAAGCTTACTTTGACTTGCTGGTTGCACAAGACTCGCTCGCTCTCACACAATCAAAACGACATTCACTACAAGCACAACTAGCCCAAGCAAAACACAATTTTGAAATTGGTGCAGCCACTATCGTCGATACTCATGATGCACAAGCGCGCCACGATTTAGCCTACGCGCAGGAAATTGCTGCGCAAAGTGAGCTTGAACTCAAGCAAGGGGCATTAGCTCAGATCACAAATAAACCCTCCTCTACCGTCGCAGGACTAAGAACAAATGCAATCATTCCTTCCCTCGCCCCAGCACACGCAACAGAATGGGTAAAACAAGCGGAACAAAATAACACGGCGATTATGTTGGCGCAGATTAGCCTTGAAGTCGCGCAACGTGAAAAAAATAAAGCGGGTAGCGGTCACTTTCCCAGCGTTGATCTTATTGCCAGTCGCACATACAGCGATCAAATAGGTCCGCCCACCTCAGCTAGCAACACACTTAACGCGCCACCTGCCATCTCCGGTGAAGGCGATACTTACAGTAACCAAATTGGTATTCAAATAACCGTCCCTCTATTTTCTGGTGGTGCAGTTCAGTCGCAAGTACGTGAAACCCTTGCCCTTATTCATCGCGCACGCCACGATCTCGAAAACGCCCGACGCAACGCTGTGCAAAATACACGCGCCGCATTTCTAGGTGTCACAAGCGGTTTAGCACAAATTCAAGCCTTGCAAGCAGCGCAAAAATCAGCCCAAAGCGCTTATGCGTCGAATCAATTAGGATATGAAGTGGGGGTGCGCATTAATATTGATGTGATGAATGCACAAGATCAACTTATTGCAACACAGCACGATTTGTACAAGGCCCACTACGACACCTTGCTCGCCTATACAAAGCTCAAAGCAACTGTTAACACACTGGAAGAAAGCGATGTCATTTGGCTCAACACATTGCTTACCAACACGCATTAAAAATATTTGCAGGCCCACTGTTCGTGCTTAATGAATTGCGTACTGCATTTGCGCCTCAATCGTTACACCCGCCGCAGGACTACAGTGCACATGAGCGATCCGCCATCCCTCATGATTTTGTAAAAATACGTAGGTCGTATGCACAAATAAATCAGCTTTAGAGCTTGCCTCATGACTAAAATGCAAGGCTTCTGTCGCCTCAAAGATAGCCACACCAAATGTGCTGTGCTGTGTCGTGGTAATCACCTCAAACCACATGGGCTGTGCCTCAAGCAACTCGCGCAGCATTGTGCGCAATTGCACATGCCCTGTTAAACGTATGCCATTAGGCAAGACACAGCTCACGCTTTCATCATCAAGCCATAGCTTGAACACTGTATCAACGTCACAGTTACGCAAAGCATCACGATAAGCTTCAAGGACACTTTCAGCAGATTCAAATAGACTTGCGCGTTTTGACATCAACAGCCTCACTCAGTGGCAATGGGGAGCATGGCGAGAACAAGCGGCAAAACCCGAGCGGGTGTAATGTCATAAAGGCACCGCAGATGTCCAAGCGGACAAACGCGAGCATAGCACGGGCTACAGGCAAGTTGCTGCCAAATCGTTATCGCTTGCGTCGACAAAGGGGGTGTATGACGTGGATCACTGGACCCAAAAATAGCGACCTGAGGTCGATTCAGTGCAGCGCGTACATGCATCAATCCAGAATCATTACAGACCGCGGCATCAGCGCGCGCCAGTAATGCGATGGCTTCACTCAAGCTGGTATCACCACACAAATTACGCACTAAGGGACCCAATTCTGCGGCAATCGCCCGATCTTTTGCACTACCAAGCGCAATTATCTCAACGTCCGCACGATGCGCATGCACTTGCTGCGCAAGTGCTAAAAAATAAGCGATAGGCCAACGTTTAGCAGGGCCAAATTCTGCACCCGGGCATAAGGCCAAAATAGGTCGATGCCCTTCAATAGCAAAGCGCTGTGCACTCTCAATTTTCTCAGCAGCACTGACACTCAGTGTCGGCTGCATTAGCGCCGCCGTATGCGTACTGGTAGACAATTGTGCAGCGCCACCGAGATTGCGGCGACCAATATAAGCCAATGCTGCGTAATGCGTCACCATGGGCGCACGTACCGCCTTCACAGGATTTGGCAACCACCGATTCAGGAGTCCCCAACGCATTTCTCCAAGATAACCCACACGTAGGGGAATACCCGCCAACCAAGGAATAAGCGCCGACTTGAGAGAATTGGGCAGAACGTAGCAAACATCAAATTTTCCGCGCAACAAACGTGCAAATTGCCACCGCGCCCGCACCTGTAAAGCACCATGCATCAATTGTGTGGGTATCACCGCATCGACTTCTGACATGTATTGCAATACGGGTGCCACCCATTGCGCGGCCATCACTGTCAGATGAATCGAAGCATCTGTCTTTAACGCGGCCAACAAGGGCTGCGCCATCAACATATCGCCAATCCAGTTGGGCGCAATAACAAGGATGCGTTTAGCAAACACAAAAATTAGTGCTGACCGGTTATACGCGTACCCGGTTTAAGGTGATACTCGTTGCCGCAATAAGGGCATTTTGCCTGACCTGTATGTGCGATTTCCAGAAAGACGCGCGGGTGGTAACACCACACCGGTGTCGATTTATTTGGACAATGCAGTGGCAAATCTTGCGCGGTAATTTCAAAAGAAGGAGGCAATTGACGCATAGTGGCTTTATAAAAAATCAGGATAAATTAAACGGGCGTTAACCAACGCGCATATTGATTGTCACGCCCTTGGACGCAATTAAAGAAAGTATCTTGAATAGCATGGGTAATAGGACCCCGTTGACCAGAACCAATCACCCGATCATCCAACTCACGAATCGGCGTAATCTCAGCCGCTGTACCTGTAAAAAATGCTTCGTCACAGCAATAAATTTCATCACGCGTAATACGCTTTTCTTTAATGGCGTAACCCAAATCCCGTGCAATCGTCAATACAGCATCGCGCGTAATCCCATCAAGACAAGAGGCAAGATCGGGCGTGTACACCACACCATTACGGACAACAAATATATTTTCGCCTGAACCCTCGCTCACAAAACCTTCTGTGTCAAGCAATAGCGCTTCATCGTAGCCACTTGTCAGCGCCTCTTGGTTTGCAAGAATCGAATTGATGTAATAGCCACTCGCCTTAGCACGGACCATAGAGACATTGACATGATGACGGGTAAACGATGAGGTTTTAACGCGAATACCGCGCTCCAAGCCATCTTCACCTAAATATGCACCCCACGGCCAAGCAGCAATCGCTACATGCACTGTATTACCCTTGGCAGAGACGCCTAATTTTTCTGAGCCCAACCATACTAAGGGGCGAATATAAGCTGACTGCAATTTATTCACACGCACTACTTCACACTGTGCTGCTGCAATCGTCTTCATATCAAACGGTATGACCATTTGAAAAATTTTCGCCGAATTAAATAAGCGCTGCGTATGCTCCTGTAAACGAAAAATCGCCGTACCTTGCGTCGTTTCATAAGCACGCACCCCTTCAAACACACTCATACCATAGTGCAGACTATGGGTCAGTACGTGAATATTGGCATCCCGCCACTCAACAAGCTGACCATCCATCCAAATTTTTCCGTCCCGGTCTGCCATCGACATATACATCTCCTTGTGTGTACTAAAGGTGAAAGTTATTCATTTTCATAGAGAAAATCTGCGCCGTGATTCTAACCTAAGCGCTTTTTTTGATCACCGCTCAAAGCTTGCCCCGTATATAATCATCTTGTGCTTGCATGGTTTTTTCGGGTAGTAGGTTAAGTGACTGCTTGCACAACGATATGTTTTCCACCATATTCCTTTCATCACCTTAAAGGTTCCCGCTTGGCTTTTTTATGCGACGCTTAATACGCCATTGGCCCGCTTCTTTATGCGCACAGTATGACCAGGGTTGGCGCGACCTACTCCCAAGCTTCTTTGGTCTAGTAGCGTGGGCGTCTGTCACGGGCATGGCCATGGCCAAATCAACGCTTAGCATTGGGCAAGCCTTAAGCATGTCTTTATTGGTGTACGCCGGCTCAGCACAACTCGCAGCGTTACCTTTAATCAGTTTAGGGGTGTCGATTTGGACCGTGATGTTGACTGCCGCTATTGTTAATTTACGCTTTGTTGTCTTTAGTGCCGCACTCCAGCCTTACTTTAAATCCTTGCCTTGGTGGCGACGACTTATGCTTGGTTATCTAGCAGTGGATGTCACCTTTATTCTTTTTAGTACGCGCTTCTCAAGCCCCGCTGATAACACATCTGTGCGCGAGAAAGAAGCCTATTTTTACGGCCTAGCTATTCTCAATGCCTTGATTTGGCAAGGTGCAACAATGACGGGTATTTTATTGGCCCAATATATTCCTGATAATTGGGGATTAGGGCTAGCTGGCACATTGGTATTGCTTGTGTTGTTACTGCCACTGGTCGCAACCCGAGCCGGTTTACTGGCCGCGTTAACTGCGGCGACGGTTGCGGTACTCACCTATACATTACCCTACAAGCTCAATTTAATTTTAGCGGTGTTAAGCGCCGTGATCGTCGGATTTGTTACGGAGTCCATAGACGCACGCAAAACCATATCTAAAACTGCGTCAATACCTCCGAGCGAAAAAAGAAATGCGGATGAGGTTAAATTTGCCACCGAATCCATAGACACACGTAACACGACATCCACAACCGAGTCCGTGCATCCGACCGAGAAAAGGAGTTCTGATGAATACAGTTGAGATCTGGCTGTGTATTGCTGGACTGACTTTGGTCACGCTGCTAACACGGGGAGCATTTCTGTTACTCGGTGAACGGGTCACACTCGGTCCAAACGTACAACGTGCATTGCGTTATGCACCTGCGGCGGTCTTAATCGCCATTGTTGTGCCAGATTTGCTGTTAGATTCAAATGGAAATATGGCCTTAGATATCCATAATCACAAATTAATTGCAGCGACCGTGGCAAGTATTTATTTTTGGTTTACGCGACAAATGGTGTGGATGATCGTCGTCGGCATAGCGGTATTTACCGTTCTGCGTTTATATTTTTAAGCGCAGATAAACCCTCTCATAGACCTGAGCCACGCTGTTAAAAAACCTTCGCATCACTCTAAAAATTTTTCTGAGTGGTGTGTACATGCTTTACTGATCAACACTTTGAGCGCTGTTTATCTATCGAGCGCCACAGTCCTACCTAAGCCCCCACGAGAAAATATTTCTCGCATCTATTTTGTCTATACGCGATCCCACCATGTCTTCTCGCCATCAAGAACTTAGTCTGTATTTATTCGCCACTTGATTGTTGACTATTTTATGTGGGCCTTAGCACACTCAAAAACCATGTTTCATGCTGCTTTACATACGCAGCTAAAGTCATCGATTTAACGCTCTTTTTTCAATCGCACCCGCCTCGCTGATGCGCACTACACCGCTATCAACAGACCATCTAATCGATCGTGCAAATTCACATAATGATGCTTAGGAAAAACACGTTTTTCTAATCTGCACTTCACTCTTTATCCGTCTGTAGAGCAATTTTTTTCGAAAAAACAGTCTAGTTCATACCCTTAGCACAAGGCAATTTTACCTAGGGTATTCATCTTAAATTTACATTTTTAATATGAAATTAAGAGAAAAATTAAACAAATTTGCGAAGACCAACTTAATGCGAAGCGTAGCCTACAATTTTGTTTGTTTAGGCAAAATCTTATTAACGATTCACCAGTTTATAAAACATTAAGCACTTGAATAAAGCTATTAAATTTTTAGGAGTTGGCAATGAAAGATCACGTATTCACATTTAGCGCAAATTTGCCTAAATATAATGAACCCGCTTATAGCGGCGTAGAACAAAAAATAACTAAGGCAGCGACTAGCAATAGGACGCATACCATTACGAGCGCAACAAGCTCCCCCGCAGGGAAGAATTTTGTTTCGCGTGTACGTGCTTTCTTTCACAAGCCAAATAAGTTGGTCAACGCAGTACGCACATTTAGTCTACGCAGCTTTATTGGGAAAATACGTCAGGTCTTCTCTTCGTCCAACGCTCCCCAACATGTTAACGAAACACCGGTTAACCACTTTGTACAAAAACAAGCGCATGCTTGCCAGTCACTCGGTGCAGGCTGCCAACAATTTAGCAAATCATCAAGTCATTATTTCGACACACCGCAACAAACTGTCCAGTCAGCCAACAATCGTGTACGCGAAATACAGGGTCTCACAAACACTAACAATGATTTCGACATATATACATCGCCTCATCGTTTCAACAAACCACAGCAACCAAGCCAATCAGCCAATACACGTGCAGTCGAAATAAAATCGCTCAAACGAGTCGACGACGATTTCGATAGATATATCTCCAGTGCCGGCTTTGTTTATAGCCGCACAGCTTTACGCAAAATAGCAGATTACTATTGGTATACCTATCATGAAGTCCGCACCCCTGGCGACATTGCACACAGATTAGATGAAGAGGTATCACGATACAGTTCAGGCGCGGACTGGGATTCTCTTGAACTTCCCTTTCATGGGGTTCAAGTCAAGGTGACACACGCAAATCAGCGTGCTAACAACAATCACCCCCCCTATACACCGCCCCCAGCATCTCACCATCCCAGAACACCCGAACGCCTTCCCGGCCGAAACCCTTGGGATACCCCACCATCACATAGGCCACGCAGCCCAAGCAACGATGCGCCACCGCCACCGCCCGCACCAGGATCACCTAAACCAGGTGGCGCAAATAATGCAACCCCTGTGGCAGGAACAAGAGATGTAGGCCATGAGGTATTCAATCGTCTTTTGAATACATTCAAAGCATCCATAGAAGCACGCATCACTTCATTAGAAAGGTGGAATAACCAAGATAAAATTGATTTTATCAATGCATTCGCAACCAGTGATGAACAAGTAAGACAAGCCATGCTTGGAGGCATGCGACGCATGCAGGCTTTTGTTGCAAACGATCTATCGCTGAAAAACTTTGCGCCGTTTACGCCTGAAGATAAGAAGGCACATGGTAGCGCGGGTGCTTTCGTTAATCCTGATGATAAAAAACATATCATTCATTTTAGAGATGACTTCTTTACGAGCCCACTTAAAATGGATCAGTGGGACT
>JADYYQ010000192.1 GCA_020853585.1 Ottowia sp. | reverse complement strand
GAGGTGGTGCATCTGATCTGATCTTTGAAGACGATCCGACGCCAGGCAATTGCGATACTGTGCAATTTTGGGCAGACATTACCGCCGAGCAATTATGGTTTGCACGCGAAAGCGACAATTTGACGATTAGAATCATCGGCACTGATGACAACCTCACCATCAAAAACCACTACCGCGGCAGTCAATACCAAATCGAGCAATTTAAAACCGCCAATGGCAAAACCTTAGATGTGGACAAAGTGAATGCCTTAGTCGATGCCATGGCGGGATTATCGCTGCCCACAGCGGGAGAAACCAACTTGTCCCACGATTATCTAGCGACACTTAATCCAGTCATTGCGGCGAGTTGGGTCTAGCTAACAATAGGTGTGAAAAAATAAATCTGAACTCACACTCAGTCATTAGCGTTGTGTATTTTGGATGCTTGTTTTAATAGAAAATTCCTTTAAAAATCTTCTCCGCAATCGGTATCTTTAGCCTTGTAGAGTAAGGCTTTTAAGTTGGGATGTTGCGCTAGGTTGCGGGAATGAAAATATATTAAGCCATTGATTTTTTTTGGTTATTATAAAGACTTGAAAACCGGCAAAGGGCAACCTTTCGTGAGTTCGAATCTCACCGCTTCCGCCAGTAAAAATAAAGAATACACGTCGCACTCCTCTAGGCAAGAGTGGTAAATAGTTTTGCGATTGATCATCACATCAGTCGAGGAAACGGGCTCTTCTCCATTAATAAGGGAAGACAGAAAACATATCAGACTGATTGTATTTTAGGAATCCCTGGCCAAACAGTAGCGTCTGTAAATCTGCAAAAAGCAAGGAATTGATCCAAGTAAGGGGCCAAGCGTAGTTTTCGCCTTCGCTGTATTTATTGTCAGCATGCGCGCGTTCACATTAAAGCAACAAGATGACGGTACTTAAATCATAGCCGTATGGGCAACTGCTATTTGTGCTGTATTTGTCGATGCTAAAGATCGTTATTTGGCTTGTCATCGTTATTTTTAGCCTTCGCTTGTCGGGTATTTTGCCGTGTCGATGTCTTACTGAGAATTTTCGCCTTGGAGTGTTTGGGGCGTACTCGGGTGGTGTCTCTCAGAAAACGCTTTCGCGTATGCATCACATTGGCTGCGCTACTATTGAACGATGGTATTACTCATTTATTCGTCAATGTGTTTTTGAATTATCTTGCCGCTCTTGCCGCGCATCCTTGGTATCGATAAACATTTTTTTAGCTGCAGACGTAGCTATGTGATCACCTTCGTCGATCTTGCTCATTATAGGTTTTCGCTGTCGTCCTCGAGCGCTTGCAAGTTAGTCTACAACGCTACTTGCAACGGTTCTCTGAACGGTACAAAGTCCAACTTTTTATCATGGATTGATCGAATACTTAGCGCTCTATTGTCCAAAAATATTTCCCAAACACTAAGCTGATCGCTGAGCGTTTTGATGTCATCCGCAGGGTCAATCAGCATTTTCTCGCCGTTTGGCAAAAACAAGATCCTGTCGGATGTAAAAATAGAGGATTAATTTCTCTTGTTCGACTTCATGCTTGGCATTTATCTCCAGCTCAAGTTCCTAAGCTCAATGCTTATTTAGATTCTTATCTTGCTCTTCAAGCATTGTATTGAGCTAAGCAAAAATTGGTTTCTTTGCTTCTCTTGAAAATATTGAATGCGAAAAATGTCCAAAAAAGGGCACCGCAATTTCTACGCTTGATTGATCAATTTTAAGTGCAGTCCTGTCAAAACCATCGTTTGCCCTCTTAGCTCGATACTATCGTTCGTATGTGGCACTTTTCTTACTGCAATGGCATGACCAAGCGCTTTCATTCTAAAATGGAAATGATTTCGTGTCGTGTTTTTGGATTTCGAAATTTTAATAACGATCGAATGCGTGTGCTGGCACTCTGTGGATGGCAAGGCATTTTTAACCACGTCTGATGTGGTTTTGGCTTCTTCCCATTAATGGAGAGGAATCCTATGACTGAAATCGCGGGCAATCTATTACGTAGCCGAAATACGCTATCGCATGGTGCTCACAATTTTTATATCACTATAGTTCATCCCGGTTTCTATGCATTGGCGCTTTGTTTATCGCCTGCTTGTTGCCGTTGTGCAGCACGCTCTGGCTTATAAGAAGATACAAAGCGGAATTTTATTAGTCTAATTTTTAGATTTTATTGAGGGGCCACGGCGCTGTACATTGCGGTGAGGCCCTGCTTAGTTAAGCGCTTTGCGTATTGACTACGCTGGGCGTCGTCGCGAAAACTAAATATGTTTTATGTGTATTTGGTGCCCGAGACCGGAATTGAACCGGTACGATCGTTTTATGATCGGCAGATTTTAAGTCTGCTGTGTCTACCAATTTCACCACTCGGGCGGTGATTGTGCTGCGGGTAAATGCTTAAACAAAAAGCAGTCGACGCGAAGCAGGCGTGATTATAGAGGGTTCTGTCGTTTGTGTCCCCGTAATTTTTAAAATAATTGATTTAGTGACAGCACATCTTCTTGCGTTAAGCTGCCGGTTGCTGCTTTTAGCTTTAAACCTTGCATTAACGTGTCATAGCGCGCTTTAATCAGATCTCGCTGTGCGGTATAGAGTTGACGTTCGGCATTGAGTACATCGAGGTTTAAACGTGTGCCTAAACGATAACCTACTTGGTTACCTTTTACTTCGCTACGACTCGCTGTTACTGCGGATTTTAATGCGTCTATTTGCGATACCCCATTGATTACACCAAAGAACGCTTGCTGTGCGTTTGCACTAACTTGGCGCGTGGCCGCTTCGAGTTCTGCATTGGCTTTATGCCGTTCAGCAATGGCTTCGCGTACCTTGGCATTCATTGCTCCGCCGGCATAGATGGGGATTGTGAGTTGTAGACCCACTTGGGCTGAGCCGGTTCGATTTTGATAATCGTAAAGCTCGGCACTGTTAGAGGCGTAGCTATGCCCGTAGGATGTTGTCAAATCGAGTGTAGGAAAATGCGCGGCTTGATTTTTTTTGATTTCAAATTCGGCTGCGGCGATGGCCGCACGTTGTGCACGAACAGCAGGCGCATTTTCACGTGCCAGATCGAGCCATGGTTGAATATCATGAGGGGCGGGCAGAGGAATCGTTGCGTCAGGCTTGAGTGGGGTTAACAAATCCGCTGCGGGTAAAGTGCCAATAATTTTTTCTACGTCAGCTTGTTTGCTGGCTAGCTCATGGCGCGTGGCAAGTTGCTGGGCACGTGCGAGTTCAAATCGCGATGTGGCTTCATGTACTTCTGTGATGGCGTGGGTGCCTTTGGCAAAACCTTGTTGCACCAATGCGCGTTGTTGTTCAAGTGCTTTGACTTGGGCTTGTGCGACCGCCATGGTTTCGCGTGCAATATCAAACTCAAAATAGGCTTGGGCTACGCGCAAAATTAAATCTTGTTCGGCTTGCGTAAATTGCGCTTGCGCTTGTTCAAGAAGTGCTTGTGCTTGATTCAGTGCTTGCCAGTTTTGTGCGCGCAAGAGCGGTTGGGTGAGCTGTAGGGCCCAGTTCCAGGATTTGGTATTTCGATCTGCTTGTGGTGCTGTACCAAAAGTATATTTTGCTTTGTTATAGCTTTTATTGCCATTGGCGCTGATGGTTGGCAGGAGCCCTGCGCGTGCTTGAGGAATTTTTTCTTGTGCGACAGCCAGTGCGTATCTCGCAGCTTCAAAGTTGGGATCTGCGCTTTGTGCGCGTTGGTATACCGCAAGAAAATCGAGCGCGTGCGCTTGACTGATGCAAGTTATTACCATCAGATGAATCCAGGTGGCTTTTTTAAAAAAGCTTTGATGCGATTTTTTGCGTAAAGTTTTTGTAAGCTGAATCAATAGAGATGACGCCATCTTTTATCTTTCTCGAAAACTTTCTTGCTGGTGTTTGAGCAAGGGGCTTAGGAAGTAATTAATCACACGGCGTTTGGCAGTTTTGATTTCGACGGTGACCGCCATGCCGGGTGTTAAGCGAGTGGGATGGCCATTCACATCAATGGTGGTTTTGTCCATTTTGATGCGTGTGGAGTAAATAAGGCCGCGCTTTTCATCATTGATTGCATCGTGCGATACATGACTGACCGTGGCGTGAAGTGTGCCAAATTTGGTATAGGGAAAGGTTTCGACTTTGACTTCAGCTTCTTGGCCTGCATGAATAAAACCGATGTCTTTGTTTTCTAAAAAAGCCTCGATTTCGAGAGGGCGGTCTTTTGGCACGATGATCATTAATGCTTGTGCGGGGGTTACGACACCGCCCACTGTGTGTACGGCCAGCTGCTGTATTAAGCCATCGACGGGCGCCGTTAGGCGCATTCGCTTTCCGTGGACAGTCGCTTTATTAAGCTCTTGCGTTAGATTTGCGATTTTTTGTTGTGTCTCTGTTGTGCTGTCGAGTGCAATACGGCGGGTTTCGGCTATAAGTGAAATGCGCTGTCCTTTGGCTTCGGACAGTGTTGCTTCGATTTCTTTTAAGCGACTTCGCTGATACGCAAGATCACCTTCTTGTTCAATTAAATTTTGTGTTTTCTCACTGGCTGCATGTTGTGTGACGAAGTGTTCGTCTAGCAGTGATTGGTAATCTTGCGCACGCTGACGGGTGAGTGGCAGGGTGTGCTCAATTTTTTTACCGAGCGCCTGGGTGGAGCGTAGCTCTGCTTCATTCTTGGCAATATTGGCATGAATGCGCGCCATTTTTGCTTGATACTCAGCAAAGGCCCCATCGACTTGTTGTTGTGCTTCGCCGATCTTTTGAGGGGGAAGATGGGCGAGCGTGGGTGATTGGCTTAATTTTCCGATGTGCCCTGTCTGGGTGCCCAGAAGTAATGCTTGGGCGCGTGCCACTTGTAATTGCATGGCAAAGAGATCGTCTTTAGTGCGTTGTATATCTGCTTGTGCGATGGTGGCATCAAGATCAATGAGCGCATCGCCTGCTTTTACGGATTGACCATCGACAACATGGATGGCGGTGACGTTTGCTGTTTCGATGGATTGAATTGTTTTTGAATGATCATTGGGAATAATTTTTCCTTGACCCACTGCGACAACATCGACGTGACCGAAGGTTGCCCATAATAAGGCGATGACGGCAAAACCAATTAAGGCCCACATCACCACACGGGGGGTGGGGGAGACGGGTGTTTCTTGTAGCGAGAGCCCTGCGGGCAGAAAGGCAGCCTCATGCGGCAGTCGTTTAACGGTATCGGTTTCTTTGCGATGTTCCCAGCTTAGGCGAAAAATTTTGCCGTAACGTTTTAGCAAATCACCGATGGCGTGCATGCGTAGGGAGAGATTGAGTTTATTTTTCATCGCTTATCCTTGTTGCAAGCGGTACAGCCGTGCGTAATGCCCATTCTCGTTGCGGATTAATTCTTCATGTGTACCCGTCTCGATAATATGTCCATGGTCCATCACGACAATACGATTGACATCACGCACCGCAGAAAATCGGTGTGCAATGATGATGACAGTTCGTCCTTTGCAAATGGCTTTCATATTGTCTTGAATAATGCGTTCGCTTTCGTAATCGAGCGCGCTGGTTGCCTCATCAAAAATTAAAATACGTGGGTTGCTAATAAGTGCGCGTGCAATGGCAATGCGTTGTCGTTGTCCTCCCGAGAGCGTGGAACCGTGTTCACCGACAAGCGTGTCATAGGCTTCGGGTAGCTCTAAAATAAAATCATGGGCACCGGCAAGTTTTGCGGCAGCGATAACACTTTGGAGCGGTGCCCCTGGATCTGTCAGCGCAATATTGTCGCGAATGCTGCGGCTAAATAGCACGTTTTCTTGAAGGACTACGCCAATTTGTCGGCGTAATGAGGTTGAGTCTGCTAAGGCTAGATCAATGCCGTCAACGAGTACGCGCCCTTGTTCAGGAACATATAAGCGTTGTGCTAATTTTGTTAAGGTACTTTTACCTGATCCTGAACGCCCAACGATGCCAATGATTTCGCCCGCGGGAATACTTAAGTTAATACCTTTTAGTATTTCTGAACCATCGGTGCGATAACGAAAACGTACGCCTTCGAATTCGATACGACCTTGAATCGGCGGCAAACTACTTTTATTGCCGGAAATTTCTCTACGCGTATTGAGAATGTCACCGAGACGTTGTACCGAGATACCTGTTTGTTGAAAGTCCGTCCACAAGTGCGCAAGTCGCATGACGGGCTGGGCAACTTGCCCTGCCAACATATTAAATGCGATCAGCTGTCCGACGGTTAATTCGTTATCAATGACGAGACGCGCACCTACATACATGGTGGCGACGGTAACAAGTTTGCTGATGAGAGTGACGCCGCCATTGGCGATGGTACCAATCGTTGCTGTGCGAAAACTCGATGACACATAAGCAGCAAGTTGGTTATCCCATTTGCGTGTCCAATGGGGTTCGACAGCCATTGCTTTGACTGTGTCAATGCCGCTGATGGTTTCTACGAGAAATGCTTGATTTTCTGCACCTCGATTAAATTTTTCGTTAAGACGTGCGCGCAAAACCGGTGTGAATGCAAGCGATAAAAAGATATAGCAGGGTAGGGAGGCGACTACAATCCATGTGAGCCAAGTGCTGTAATAAAACATCACCGCGATAAAAATAACGGAGAAAAGTAGATCAAGCACTAAAGTGATGGCGTTACCCGTGAGAAACGAGCGAATATTTTCCAGCTCGCGTACTCGTGCGACCGAATCCCCTACACGTCGTGCTTGAAAGTAAGCAAGAGGTAGCCCCAGCAAGTGACGAAATAGTCGTGCACCTAGCTCGACGTCAATGCGACTGGTGGTATGCGCAAAGACATAGCTGCGCAGCGCGGTTAGGCTGACTTCAAAAATAACAACGACAAAAAGTCCTGCAGCAATAACATCAAGGGTTGTAAAGCCACGGTGCACAAGCACTTTGTCCATCACGACCTGGAAAAAGAGCGGTGTAATTAAAGCGAAAAATTGTAGGGCGAAGCTGACCAATAGCACTTCAACAAGTAGCTTGCGATATTTGACGATAGCGGGAATAAACCACGTGAAATCAAATTTACGCAGCTCACCGGTTAATGATGCGCGGGAAGTAAAGAGTATCAGTGCCCCATCCCAGTGTTTAAGCAACTCATCGTGGCTCATTGTTTGTGGGCGGCCTACAGCAGGAGAGTGAATTAATACTTGGTTTTCTTGCGCGCGTGCCAAAATAAAAAAACTGCCATCGCGAGCGAGCGCAATGGCAGGAAGCGGTGTTTTCGTAAGCCGTTCGGCTTTTACGTTCACCACTTTTGCTTGTAGACCCAGCTGCTTTGCCGAAAGCAATAAAGATTCTTTGTCGAATCGTTGTCCACTTTGCTCGTGCGCTAATTGTTCGGGATCGGCTGCAATACCATGCAGCTGCGCCATCATAATTAAACAGGCGAGTCCGGTATCGATTCTAGGTTTTTCTTGTGGCGGATCTTGGTGCGTTTCGCTTACAACAACTGCATCTACAATGCCATCAGGCGTGTTGTTATCCACGCCTTCTTTACTTTTACCTCGTCCCATTTTTTTCTCTTAAGTCAAGACGTGCAGAATGCAGCGCGCTGATTGGCTCTGGGTACATACTGCAGTTTATTATAAACAATAATCACTCTCATTTGATTATATATTAATATTGTATATAAGTGTATGGCAGTGCTTTCAAATAGAGTGTGGGTCATGCATAAAATAATACGCGCCCTTTTTTGGACTGTGCTGCTAGCGTGGGCGCGTTTGTATATTTATTACAAAGCGCGTGTGAGCGCGGCTTGTTGCATCTTTTCGATAAGTTGAAATACGATTAGCGCTTCTTTGCACATAAGATTTTCTTCTTGCCGTGTGAGTGGGATGGCATCGATTCTTTTTTTCCAGGCTTCTTTGCTCATATCGGGGTCTTGTAAAAACAAATCGAAGTTATAGAACTCTGCTTTGCCGGGGAAACTTTTTTCGACCCATTTTTTAATCACAAATCCGCCTGTAAGGGCTCCTCCATAGAGGATATAGGCATGGGCGAGTAGTAAACGGGGATTGGTTGTTGCGCATCGTTCAAGGTGTTCGGCATAGCATTTCGCGGGGGCCGAAGGGGTGCTATTTGCCGGGTTAAATGCTTGTATATCTTTATAGATATGGGGCGCACGGCATAAATTTTCAATGTAAACGCTGTCCATATCGGGGGCCTTACATTGCTTTTTCATCTCGTTTTCGAGTGTTTGATAGATCAAATGTTGATCGGTGAGATGCTGTACATAGCTGGTTTCAGGCAGGATGCCTTTAGCTAACCGTTGGGTATATTCACTCCGTTGGTTTTGTTTATGAATATCTCGACTTGCTTCGTACATGCGGTGTGTTATGCCGTTTGAGATGCTTTGGGTTGTGGCATTGGATGGCGTGGGGGTGATAAGTGAGATAAATCTGTTTAACAAATTTTCGGCAATACGCATCATTGTAATTTCCTCCAGAGAAAACAAAGAATGCGTAAGTTGCCAATTTAATTGTTTAGTTCATTTTTGTCTGTAGCGTCTATGCCAAAAGAGCGGGGGGAAAAATGTAATGCTTGCGTTGCTTGACTATGATCGAATACCAGATCGCGATTCATACGCTCAGCCATGGCGACAGACCAATGGCGATAGCGCGGTAAAAGGCGTAATGGAATAAGGGCGAGACGGAAAACAAATAAAGGAACCGAGACTAGCCGAGGGGGGCGATGGAGTATGGAAAAAACGCGCAGCACCATCTCTCGATAGCTGAGTGTTTCACCGCCGGAGAGATTGTAGGCGTGATGTGTCTGGGTGTGGCTGTTGAGTGCGGCAATACAAGCTTGTGCGACATCTTGTACATGGATCGGTTGGCGTAGGCCATGGGCTTTGCCAAATAAAGGGAAAAATCCAAATCGTTTAATAAAGTGAGCGATATGCGCGATATTTTTATCGTGGATAAAATCGTAGATAAGGGTGGGGCGCAAAATAATCCATTCAATGTGCTGTGTGTCTGCCCATTGTTGCAGCGCTGTTTCGGCCTGGATCAGTTTTTGTGCGACCGCTTGCTCTTCGAGATCAGATGAGGCATGTTTGGTAAAGCGACTGGTCGATGAGAGTACAACAATACGTTTTAGCCCATAGGCCTTGAGCAAATCAAAATAATCTGGCAATACCCAAATGGGTGCGACACATAACCAATCGGGAATTATTTTATTAATGGTTTTTATATCGACACTGCATGATTGCCATGCGATGTGAGGTGCGGGGGTATGCGTCTGTGCTTGGCGTGAAAAAGCGGTGATGTGCCAATGTTGTGTTGTTTGATGGGTGAGCAGTGCTTTGCCAACAAGACTACTGGCGCCTAAGAGACCGACGATACGGTTATGCATGGTTAATTTTCAGCAGTCTAATAATATGTCGGAGGGTGTGGTAGAGCACAACAAGTCCAAATCGCAGCGCGATGCCACAGGCAATGATCCACATTACGACAAAAGAATAATGGGTGCGGTAAAATTTTTTGTAAAACCGCATCATGCCTTTATGTTTATGCCATGCGACAAAAATAGGTCGACTTTGTCCACATGCACCTTGTGCGTGAATAATGTGGGCAGTGGGAACAAACAATATTCTGTAGCCTTTTTGTTGAAATCGCATACACCAATCTAAATCTTCGCAATGTAAAAAGTACCCTTCGTCCCAAGGACCCACTTGGTCGACGGCTTGACGTTTGACCAACATGCACGCACCTGAGATGGCTTCTACTTCGATGGGAACAAGAGGGAGAGCTTGCGTATGCAGATGAAAATCAAAAAATAGTTTTGGAAAATATGGTGCTAAACGATATAGACCAAAAGCACGCACAAAAGCACGCCAAGGGGTTGGCATAGCGCGTCGCCCTCCGCCTTGCTCTGTGCCGTTTGGATAGGTAAGCAGGCCGCCCACCATGCCGATCGAGGGTCCAGACTGCAGTACGCTCTGCATCTGTTCTACGGCGTCTGCGCTTAACTGACAATCTGGGTTAAGAAAAAATAAAGTATCACCGTGGGCCTGGGCCATGCCTATATTGCAGGCGGTGGCAAATCCGGCATTGACCGCGTGGCGAATAATTTTTAGTTTTGCTTGGTTGGGAAAAGAGTGTATGCACAGGGCAAGACTGCTATCGCTGGAGGCATTGTCTACAACAATGATTTCATCAGCGTGCGCTAACGCTGTGCCTACACATGCGGTGAGAAAGGTGCCCGCATTGTAGTTAACGATGATGATCGAAATCGATGACGGCTCAAGCCAGGAAGTAGGGTGCTTGAGGTTGTTAGCTGGAAGGGCGTTAATTTTTCTGTCCACTAGGTTGAGGGTATTTTAGAGTACACATTGCGCGGCTTTTTTTGCCGCTATATAAGAAGAGCACTGCGGCGCCATCATAACAAATGCTATATCGCGTTTATTAAATAAAGTGATTTTGTCGTGTGTTTGGATGGCTTAAATCTCAATGCATCCATGATGCCTATTACAAAGAAAACGCTGATAAGTGGGATAAGAATAGTAAGTCGCGCACGATGAGGTGTCACCACGGGATGAGTATCTGAGGGCGGATTGATATTTCTGTAAAGCAACTTACCTAATTCAATACCACTATCGGTGGCAATGCCGGTGATATGCGTTGTTCTCATTTCTGCATTGAATAGTTTGGTAATGAGCGCGGTTTGTAAGCCCATGATGAAACATAACCACATGACAGTGATCGGCACAAAATTGATATCCACCTTGGGGATGACTTTTCAAAAGAAAAAAGCAAATTACCTAGAAGGAAAAATAAGGCTTAGATAAGGCGCTAAAGTACGCTCTTTTTCTTTTGAATTATAGTAAATTCGATAATGTTTTTCGCGGCAAAGATAATCTGCTGGACTTTTTTCAAAAAAAATAAGTGCATCAAACATAGCAAGGTAGGGCTGAAATCCCACCTGTATGGTGCGCTTCTCGTTCTTGGTAGCGCTAAAAGGATGCATGTGCCTTTTGACGGGTGATGCGTCGTGCCCAAAAGAATAGTTTGATTCACCATATAGGGCTGCCGCGAAATCTTCTTTTACGGAAAGCGTATGGAAGGGACTCGCGGGACAATAGCGTTTTGCTTTGTCTTGGCCTATCGCAAAACCACTGACACATACTATTTTAAAACTGGTTTGCTTGATTATGTCCCGATCGACATATTGTTGGTAGGCGCTACTTTTGTTAAGAAGTGCGCTGGTAAACCGTAAAACGCTGGCATGATCAATACCGGACCATGTGGCAGATGAATGACGCTTGTCCTTATCAACCTCTTCATTAAATGTAAAGTCACCCCCCTTAACCGTATCCTGAGAGGCTTTTTGTGGGCAAACGCACTCTATGTATATTGTCATAGCGTGATGGGGGACAGTTAGCTTAAAGTCAGGCCCGCCGCTATTTTTTTTCTTCTCCCCTTTTTCTACCCGAAGGGGCTCTTGACATTGTGCGAGGGATTTTTTCAGTTGACTGGCAATGCATAGTTCCCAGCATCGCGCATCAAACTCACCTGGAAAATGACACTCAAAATCGTCATCTAATAATTCACATACCTCGTTGAATGTATCGTTGATACAAGTGTCAGAATTATCTTTCTTGGCATTTAAGTCCTCGCGCTCTCGCAGGTATTGTGCGCAGCCATTTATTTCTTTAAATAAATTTTTGCTCATAAACAAAATCCTCTACAAACTATGCGTTACATTTTTTGTATGCTTATATGCCCCGTGGTTAAAATCTCAGGTGCGCTATTTTTTTGTATCTTATTCTCGAGCATTGTTGAGCGGGGGCGCGTTTTTATATCACATGGTGTGTATTTGCGAGCACGTGATAGGTTATGTATTACGTAGCGTGATGCTATAGCGGTGCGCGGTTTTGTGCTTCTTACGTATTGACGTGTTGGCTGCCCTATTGTTTTCCCTAAAAAAACAGAAGTTGCTGGTGGAATATTTTTTAATTTTAGAGATGGGTTTTTCTTGATTTTGCTATGCCATCGTTATGGAGAATATGTTTTGATAATTGCTAGCCCGCTTTTGACTATTGCAATACCCACCTGGCAGCGGGCGTCTTTTCTTGCGCTGACACTGGCGCAACTACATCGTGAAGTGACCCTATTATCCTCAGGGCTATCACTCGACCAAATTGAAATAGTCGTGTCAGATAACGGTAGTACTGATAATACATTGGCAGTGGTTGAGTCCGTACAGTCATTAGGTTTTGCTCTGCGCTATGTTCGGAATGCTGAAAATATGGGTTCTGATGCAAATATTGCGCAATGCTTTAATCTCGCACAGGGTCAGTATGTAATGATTTTGGGTGATGATGATTTGCTTGTTGATGGTGCGCTGAGTTGGCTATTACAAACTTTGATGCGTCGCACTTGGGGGGTGGTATGTTTGCGCCCTTATGGTTTTGAGTCAGATTTTCGTCGGGAATATCCTGGCGCAGGCGGAAAAGAGATTGAGTTTTCCGATGCGGGTGATTTTCTTGCCGCGATTGGTTCGTTTATGACATTGATTTCTTCTTGCGTGATCAATAAAAGCCTGTTGGTAGGACAAGATGCACGCGAATTTTGTGGTGGAAATTTAGTGCAAGTGCATCTAGTGATACGTGCGGCACTTAAAGGCGAACACAATTTATTTGTGCGACGTTATTGGGTTGCGTGTCAGCGCAATAATTCAGGGGGCTATGATTTTGCTAAAGTATTTGTGCTTGAGTTGGGCCGTGTGCTTGACAGCTATCATTCAGCGGGTTTGTCAGCCGTGGCGATTTATCGTTTAGAGACACGTTTACTGCTTAGTTATTATCCTTTTTATATGTTGCGCCAACAGCTTGGACGTAGCGGGGATATGAATACTACCTTTGCCTATTTTTCTGCGCGTTTTGGTCACCGCTGGTTATTTCGCTTATGGCTTGCACCGATTTTGCAATTACCTCGACCATTGGCATTGCTGTGGGGTGCCGGGGTAACGCTTATTGGGCGAATTATCAGTGGAGACCTGCGGCGTGGCATGGCGTTTATACGAAATCGATTGCATTGCTAATGCACGCCGCGCAGGTTTATCCATAGACGCTAGGTTATTTGGTGTCTTTGATTGCTTTAGCAGAAAAAATCCAAATAACGCCACATACAAGTCCTAGTAGGATAGCTAGGATGTAGATCATCGCGTGATTAGGAAATACGGGTTGCTCTGAAACATCGGCGGGAAAGGTAATCTTGGTTGGCTGAGCACGTGTTGTTCGTAAGTTCGCGTTTTTGTTTAATCGTGATTCCATAATGCAAATGCATGACTCATTGTCTGGTTGCATTGGATCGGCTGTGGCATTGCTTTGTGAACGTTTCGTGCGCGCGATGTTGGTGGTCACCGCTGTATCTGTTTTGTTGACCTGTTTGCGTAACGCAATACTCATGCCATTTAACTCGGCATGTTGATCAATGAGTTCGTTGGCCAGTTTGTTTATTTTATCTATGGTCTGTTGTTGATTTTCTGCGCGCATAGATAGCTGGAGCGTATCTTCATCTATCGGTCTAATGCGGATCGTACGGATCAGTTGTTTTACATTGCTATCGGATGGCGGCATGCCGCTTTGTTGCAATAAAGTGCGGAGCATATATGTGCTGCGTAGGCGAGTAGTTATGCTGGCCATACTTTCAATCGGTTTACCTGAAGCGGTGGTGCCAATTTTGAGTCCAATACTTGCTTCATATTCTGGTGGACAGAGAGTCAGGAATAGATAAGCCAGCACGAGTCCGCTCAACACGAAGCCTAATAGTATTTTCCATCCGGAAATAATTTTTTCCCCAAAGTCTTGAATAGACATAGTATTCCCTTGTGTTGTTGGCTTAGATAAATATTTCAAACTTTTGTTGGAAATATGGATTTTGTGTTACGTAAAATTGTCCTGCTTTGTATAAGCAGTGGGTAGGTTAGAAGAATGAGCAACAGGAATAAAACAGGGGGTCGCAAGTAGGTGCCGAGTGTGAGGCCGGGTATATGGCTGATGTACTGATGGCTTAGGTAGCTTACGCGGCCGGGTAGGATGTTGTAGGGTCCAATCGTAATATCAAATGGTATGACCAGAATAAAAAATAACGGTAATAAGTGAATAAGTCGGTTTTGGCATAGCAGGACAACAGTCACGGGGATTGCCAAAATAATCGCATAGCCACCGATGCTGTCGGTGGCGACCATTATTGCTACAAGCGTGATTAAGCTACTTTTTCCCCAACTTATATCATGGGCACGATAGGCTATGAGTGCGAATGATGCACATACTAGTAAAAGCGATGCATAGCGTGCTGTGTCTGCGATGACCGTGAGTAGTGACAAAGTGAACGGCGGTATATTTTGGACATAGGGGCTATAGGCAAGGCCTTTTGTCCATGCGGAAAACGAAGTGGCGTACCACATTTTTTCAAAAAAACTGAGGGCGGTTGTATTTGAGAATCCCAGCATATTTTCAAATAGCATTCCATACTGATCATCCTGGATAAAAATCATAGCGAACTGATTAATTATCAATGCAAATAAGATACTGATCAGCAGATAATCGTAACGACGTTTGATAAAGGGAACAAACCACAAGAGTATTAGATATTGTTTTAGGTTAATGGCGAATGCTAAAAAAAGAGCGCCTTTCCAGTTACGCCCGAACCATTCAGATGTGGCTAAGCAGACAAAGGCGAGAATGATGTAATTACCCCGTTCAAGAGCGAATAGGCCGGGCATAGCCATCAATATCATCGCAGTAATAGCGGGGGTCACCCACCACCGTACGGGTTGGTAGCGATTTAATTGGCGCACAGCGCTTGCTGCACAAATCCACGCCCCTAACAGGTAGCTAGCAAATAGCAGCCAGATTGCCTCGGGTGCGCAGGTGCGTAGAGCGGCGGCATTGCTTGCTGTTGCGCATTGCGCCGATGACATTAACTGGCCAATCCAAAAAGTAAAGATAGGGTAAATCGAATGCCAGTCGTTATAGCGACCAGGTGAATTGGCCCAAAAATTGGTGTGGTAAAAATCCATGAACGTGTCGGAAACGTCATAGAAAAACGGTGCGGGTAAGTGACCACTCGTGTGCAGAGTGGCAGTGGTATACCCGATAAAGATAAGTTGAGACAGCAAAAGCGCTATCCCGAACTTATAGCGTGCATTCAGTGTAGTTGGCATAAGGCAGGTGATGCATAGGGGCGGTGGTACAGGATTGGGTATAGCTAAAAATTGATTCTCTCTTTTTCTACCACGATAGGTCGCTTTTGTACGTAGGTGTGAATCGAGCTGATATATTCACCTAAAATACCAATGAAAATAAACATCATTCCAAATAACAGCATAACAAGGATGGCAAACGGGGCAAAGCCCAGCGGTACTTTATCCCAGTTCATCAGTTTATAAAATAAAAATACCAAGGCGGAAAAAAAACTGCAAAAAGCGAGCAGGAAACCAAATATGGACGCGATGCGTAAAGGCATTTTTGAGTGACTGACAATGCCGAGCATCGCCATGTCATATAGGGTGTAGAAATTATTTTTCGATACCCCGCGTAGGCGTCTTGGTTGCGTAAACGGCACAGTCTTGATTTCATAACCTAACTCGCAGATTAAGCCCCGTAAATAGGGATAGGGATCTTGAATTTGGCGTAGATGGTCCAGCACAACTTTGTCGTACAAGCCAAAGCCAGTCGAGTCTGCAAGGAGCGAGACATCAGAAATGCCATCAAGAAAGCGGTAATACGTTTTACGTAGTTGATGCATCAGTGTGGCACTGGCACTGACCGGTTTGGTCGCCATGACAAGCATGTAGCCTTCTTCCCATAAGCGGATAAATTCAGGAATTTTCTCTGGTGGATCTTGTAAGTCGGAAGCAAGATAGATGGTTGCTAATCCCGATGATTGTAAGATGCCATAGTAAGGAGAACGAATATGTCCAAAGTTGCGCGCGTTAACAATGATCTTGACAGAGGGATCTCGCGCTGCATGTCGTTTTAATTTGATGACGGTGTCGTCTTCTGAATGATTGTCGATAAACAGTAATTCGAAATCATATTGAGTCAAGGGTGTGATGGCGGCTTTGATGCGCTCATAGAGTTCATCGATATTGGTTGCTTCGTTATAGCAAGGCGTAACGATACTAAGTAAGGGGCGATTGGACATGGTCGGTAACTTGGTTCTCGTATTTGGCTAAATGCGCTGAGTAAGATGACCTAGAAAATAATAGATAGCGATAACTAAATATAACAAATATTAAATATTTGATTCAGTGCAATATCGTTCCCAAGTGTATCTTTTCTTAAGATTCATCCATGATGTCAATGATCATATTTTCGCGAAATGCCTCGCGTGATAGAAAGGGTGATAGATCTTCGAGTGGTGGGGAGATAATGCGGCCATCGGGTAGTTGCTTGGATGACAATTTTGGGGCAAATACTTGATGTTCATCGATCATGATTTCGCAGATAGCGGGGCCATCGCTTGACATCGTTGTGCGGATTGCTTCGCCGATTTCTTTATGTTGTGTGCAACGTATAAACGGTAAGTTAAAGGCGGCTGAGAGTTTACAAAAATCGGGGAAACTGACACCACTTTTAGGCCCAGCGCCGACTTCGACACCGTTGAAAAAATTGCGATGGGTTTGAAAAATAGATGAGTAGCCGTTGTTGTTCAAAATAAAAATTTTGATAGGCATATGATTGCCTGCAATGGTTTGTAGCTCTTGCAAGTTCATCATGATGCTGCCATCGCCTGCTAGGCATACTATGGGTTGGTTTTGAGATGCTTTGCAAGCGCCGATTGCGGCAGGCAGGTCGTAACCCATTGATGCGCAACCAGAGTTAGTCCATAAACGTTGACCCGGTTTTAGCACGGCAGCTTGGAAACTGATAACACAGGCCGAACCATTGCCTGTTACGATAATCTGCTCTTCTTTAAGTTCGTGAAAGAGTGACTCCATAAATACATATGGATTGATTTGCGTGTGCTTGTGATATTCCGGTAAGACGACTGGAAAGCGCTGTTGCCGTTCTTGGCACCACGCGAGCCAGCTTTGTTGTTCACTGCTTGGCCCTGGATAATTTTTTTCTAATAATACGGGCAATAGTTCGCTTAGATCGGCCAGTATCGGCATATCTGCCCGTACTGTAGGTTTTTGTAATTCATAGGGGTCAATATCCACCCAAATTTTATAAGCTGCGCGTGCAAAAGTGGTCCAGTTATAGCTTACTTGTCGGATATTGAGTCGGCTGCCCAAAATCAGTAATACGTCCGCATTTTGTACCGCAAAATTACCTGCACGATCACCAATCGTACCTGGGCGTCCGATGTAATAGGGATTACTATTCCAGATCGCATCATGGGCGTTCCAGCCGGTGACAACCGGTATTCCTAATTTTTCCACGAGGGCGAGAAAGCTGGCATATTGCCCACTCAAACGCACGCCCCCGCCAGCAAATACAACCGGTCGTTGTGCGTGCGCTAATTTATCGAGTATTTGTTGGCTGACCGCATGAAGATCAGTGCGTTGCCATGGTTGATCAAGTTCGCTGGGATCAAATCCAATTAACGTATCTGGATCAATTTGCGCACCTTGGACATTCAAGGGGATATCAAGCCACACAGGCCCCGGCCGGCCGGTTGTGGCAAGGTACATTGCTTTTTCGAGATGATAACGAATTGAACTAGGGTCGGTGACCATTTCGCAGTATTTCGTGACGGGACGCACTAATTGTTCAATATCGAGTTCTTGATCGCCGTATTGGCGTAAGGGTAGGCCGGTACTGCGTACCGTGGTTTCATATTTAACTTGACCCGATAGGACAAGCATACCAATTGAGTCGACATAGGCGCCATAGACGCCGGTGATTGTATTGGTACCTCCTGGACCTGATGTGACGTTAACGACTGCGAGTCGGTTAGTTAGGCGGTAATAGGCTTCTGCAGCCATTGCACAGGCTTGTTCATGATGATTAAAGACGCATTCAAGTTGGGGATGCGTACCTAAAGAATGGTTCAAGTGCATCGCTCCCCCTCCTGTCACCATAAATACATGACGGATACCTTGTTCAGCAATTTTTTGTGCAACGTAGGTTGATAGTTTGATCATCATTTTTTTCCTTTCCAGCCATTCCACAATGCAGTTCTCAGTATTGCTTCGTCAAGGGACACTGTTTTGACAAGCCCTAGATCTTTTTCAATCGCTTTGGTATTGGGTACATAGCGTCCTGGATTCCATCCTGCATCGACTTGAGAGAGCACGCTATATTCACCTTTTGCTAATACGGTTGCGACACGTTGAGCCAGTTGCTTTACTGAGACTGATTCATTTGAGCCCACGTTATACGCTTGGTTTGGTTTGCCATCGACAAGCATGCGCCATAACCAGACGGTTAAATCGGCTGCGTATAAATAAGATCGGCATGGTAAGCCGTTGCCATTGACGATCACAGGTTTGCCAGCCATGGCGTCGCGAATAAAATTGCCGGCGGCAAAGTGTGTGTCGAGTTTGAGGAAAGGTCCGAGGAGCGCAAATATTCTGGCAATGCTGATCTGCGTATCAAATTGTTTTGCGTAGATTGCACATAAGGTTTCGGCTGCCCGTTTAGCTTGCGCATAGGTTGCGCGTGCATCAAGACAATGAGGTGCACCTAGCCAGTCTTCGCTAACGTGCTCCATTTCCCAGGGCTGTTGGCCATAGACTGCTCCAGAGCTTAAAAACAAGACACGTTCAATCGATTTATCCACGGCAAAATCGAGCGCTCGGCGCGTGCCATTGATGACCGTGTCAAACATTTGCCGTGGATTTTCTTCATTAAGTTGGGCGCTGGCATCTGTGGCTGCATGGATTAGATGCGTATAGTTTCCTACATCTGTATTAAACTGGGTGATATCACCCATTAATAGCGTAAATCCTGGATATTGCGCTAGATGGGGTTTTATTTTGCGAAAGGTATCAGGATCACGCGTTAGAACAGTGGCTTGGATATTAAGCCCACGCTGCATATTTGCGTAGCGTAAGCTTTCAAGTAACCAACATCCAATAAAACCGGTGCCACCCGTGATAAAAATTTTTTTATCGCGCAGTTTTTCCCACGCCCCGCCGACAGCATGGCAGATAAAATGTAGATCTTGCTCAAGTGACCATGATGACATATGTTCTTTGACGCCATCATTGGGCTGATTGAGTGTGGTACTGGGCATTTAAGTGTACTCAGAATGTGTGATGTGCGGGACGATGCCGCGAAATGTAATTCCCAGTCTATTGAGTACTGTTTCATAGGATTGGCAGAACTGTGTGCGAACTGTATCGTTACGGGGTTCGCTGATCAGTTCTAGCTCGCCATTTTCTTTGGGTAGCACGATGCGATATGCGTCAGTACGATGTTTTTTGTCGTTGTTAAATTTTTCCATTACTGTGGCAAGATGAATGGCCGGCCACTGTAGATGGTTGGCATTGAGTATGTCTAACATTGCTTTGATATGCGCAGCTAGGGGGGCTACGCGCTTATGCCCACTTTCATTGAGCAATTGGCGTTGTTGTGCATATTCGATGGCGGTTAACATGCCCACTCCAACTGCGACGCCATGTGAAATACCAAAGTCAGTTGCTGCTTCGAGTGCATGACCAAAAGTGTGGCCAAAATTAAGAAGTAAACGCTCTTTTTGATCGAACTCATCTGTTTCGATAAACCATTTTTTAGTTTGCAGCGAATGTATCAAGAGCTGTTGTGCCGCCTCATTTGACAAGGGCCATGTGGGATTTTTTTCTAGATAATCAAGAAATGGGTGCTCTCCTCGTGCGTAGCAGATCTTGGCTGCTTCGTAGAGACCGCCCACGACTTGCTCGGCGGCTAGTGTATGGATAAAGTCGACATCGATGACAACTTGAGTGGGCGGGTAAATATTTCCGACTAGGTTTTTATAGTTACGTACATTGATAGAGGATTTGCCGCCGATACATGAGTCGGCCATGCTAAGCAGCGTGGTTGGCATATAAGTCCAGCTAATGCCGCGCATATAGATTGAAGCGGTGAAAGTGGCGATGTCTTGCATAATCCCGCCGCCAATTGCGATGAGATGACTTGTGCGGTTTGCGCCAAATGCGCGTAATTGCAGAATGACTTCTGCCATCGCTTCAAGTGATTTACTGCTTTCTTTTGCTTCGATGGGGATACGTTTTGTAATCGATGCGGGCAGCTTATTTTCAAGACGAGCGTCGATTAGGAAAATGGCATCAGGGTGGGCAGTAATGAGATAGGCAAGTAGACCGTGGCTGACCGTGATGCCATAGTTGCCCGATGCAGAGCAGATATCAAACGATTTTTGCATAGGAAAATCCTTTGTCGGCTGCAATAAATTGCCCGGTGATGCTGGTGTTGCTCGCTGAGCATAAAAAGCCAACTAGGTTGCTGACATCGGCTAAGTTAGCGAGTGAACCTAAAGGGGTCATTTCTTCAAGTCGTCCAATTTGTGCTTCGCTTAGATTTGCCCGCGTCATGGGTGTGTCGAGGGCGCCTGGAAGTACAGCGTTGATGAGATAGCCATGGGTTGTACCAAGATCGATCGCGAGTGATTGCACAAGTCCTTGAAGCGCTGCTTTAGTGATGCAGTAAGACAGTTTATTTTGTCGGGCGATGTTCTGCCAGATAGAGCTAATGACGCATAGCCGTGCATGTTTGGAGAATAAATTTTGCTGCAACAGTGCTTGCAGACTCAGCAGGATATAGCTTACGTTGGCAGCATACAGTTGTTGATGTGCATCGATATCAAAGGAATGGATATTGTCACTGCAATTCGCACCTTGTGCCCATACGGCGGCATTGAACGAGG
>JADYYQ010000191.1 GCA_020853585.1 Ottowia sp. | reverse complement strand
TCTTGGTAGAAAAAGAGCCAAAATCACTGTTAATTTTTGTTTTGGATGGTATTGCCTGATAGAGGATTAAGTGCCGATTATCCAAGTTACTGTCGTAGGCATCTTAGGATATTTCGTTTTTAGTTTCACTAACAAACAAGAGAAACAATAAATGATCGCGAAATGTGCCATATACAATAAAAAGAATGTTTGCAATGACAGCACTGTTTCTAAAAGCCTACCAAAAACGTAATGGATAAGAAACAAATGCAATACATAAATCGCTAAACTTGAACGTCCTATCTCAGCAAGCAAATTACGTTTTTGAATATGGTCAGCCAAAAATAAAAGTATCATTGGCGCAAGAATTAAACAAAGCAACAACCCGGTACTCGCTGGATAAAACAACTCTGCATAACCACCGACAACGTACATGCTGGGTTTGGGAAGTATAGTAGTAAGCAATATGCCTAAAGAAAATATAAAAATAATATGTTTAAAGAAAAAAGTTTTCTGAAAAAAACACACATCTTTGCTAGCGACATACAGCTTACCTATTAGCCCGCCAAATAACATTACACCTGCCCACGGTAACAAAGGAAAGTCGCCATTTACAAGCCATTGCTTTAGATCGAGATGCGAAAGTTGTTTAAACAATGTGTTAAACCCAAAATTTTCAGACGTGTGCATTGGCACATAGCCAAAATGCCAACGTGCTAACTCAGCAAAGGCAAATACGAAAAAAATCATGCCATATTGCACATAAATAGGTAACCTCAGTGTGAGTATGACCAACGGCATTGAAAAACCAATCAAGTACAGCACATCAAGCTCTTGAAATGGATTTCTTTGGTGAATGAAAATATCAACGCATACCGCTACAGCGATAATAAATAATGCGCGCTTCAAAAAATAACTAGTATGGAGTTCGATTACCGGCAGCTTCCCTGATGAGATGTGTTTCACCCACTGGCGTAGAGCAATGTTTTTTGTCACAGCTATTTGACGCTAGCCTCAAATTTTACGTCTTCCTCATCTTCGATTGCCTGATGAGGCACTATATTATTTGCCACCCTCATCATTAGTCTCAAGCGTTTTTGCGGTGTCAGTTTTAGTCTAAGCAAAGCCTCCATCCAACGAACAACTGGCATACCTGGTTTGCCATGGTGCGATAAAAGACGATAAACTGATGGCACTGATCGACCAATCAATGTGGCAAATCTCTCACGATTTTCGGTTGTATCTTTTAATCCAAGATGCTCACAAAAAAAATTCTTAACCTCTTCCGAGGTTTTAACTGGCGAAGAGTCAGGATATGTTTTATACATATAGAGCAGCATAGCTAGCACTGGATCAACAAGAGGCTCATCCCTTTTAGCGCGGGTCAATTCAGCCCATTTAGTCATTTGCAAACCAAATGCATGCGCGGCAGCCACCTGTGTCAAACCATTTCCAATGCGCCATTGCTCTAAATCTTCGCCACAAATAGAGTTTTGGGGATCTTCTATGTTCATTAAGTTAGCCGTACAAATTATTCAATTAAATAAATTAAACATCTTCATCTAGCAATTAACGAAAGCCGGTCAGTTCAGCCGCCATTTTCAAAAACGATCTAGGTATCCTACCATACCGTAGTCGTTGTCAAAACAATCTGCAATTGCGTTTCTTTAATTGTAGGGGCATTTTGGTATAAATTTAATAGAAGATGGTATATACAAGTTTACACATTAATTTCTTTAATGTATAAACTTGTATATACGCTGAGGATTAGCATGAAAAAAAATGATCAAAAAACAGCTGTCATACATAAAACTGTTCAGCTCACAATTCAACAGTGGGGGAATAGTTTGGCCGTGCGTATTCCTAAAGCTATCGCACGTTCGGCACATTTTATGGTGGGTCAAACAGTCGAAGTCATCGCCCAAGAAGTCGGTATTTCTGTAGTACCTGTGGGGCAACGTCGTTTGACGTTAGAAGAGCGGTTGGCACATTTTGACCCATCAAAACACAGTGGCGAAGTACTGATTTCAGGTCGTGTTGGTGCTGAGGTTTATTGATGGCTAAATTATGGGTACCAGACCGCCGTGAGATTATTTGGATTAACTGTAGTCCTCATACTGGTAAAGAAATGCGGGATATTCATCCCTTACTTGTACTTTCGCCAAAAAATTTTAATGCGCGTACCAGTATCGTCATCGGTTTACCAATGACGAGTGCTGAGTCTAATGATGACAATCCTTTTGCTATTAAATTTCAGGGAGCCCGCTCGAAAGCTAGCTATGTGTTGTGTCACCAACCAAAATCCTTTGATTGGCGACAACGCGGTGCAAAACTACATCCATGGAAAAAAATATCTGATGAAATTTTTGATGCGGCGTGTGAAACGTTGAATCAAATCGTGATGATTAGTGGTTAATTTACGAAGAATGATGATGTAACTGAAATCAATTCGCACCCAAATACAATATCAAGCAATCGCCAAGAATGGTTGTCTTAAAAATGATTTTCAATGATCATCTCTGACTTAGGAATGAATCCTGGCTTTGGCCACGCTGGCTTGATGCCTTTACCTATAACTAGCATAGCTGCAATGGCATAGTCTTTTGGCAAATGTATCAACTTTGCTACCTTGTCAAAATCAAAGCCCACCATAGGGCATGAGTCATAGCCCATTGCTTTTGCTGAAAGCATCATAGTTTGCAGCATAATTCCAGCGGATCGCATCGCTTCATCTCTTTGTAGCTGCTCTTTCCCAGAGTAAAAAGGATGAATCCACGGCACTAATATGTCCTGAGCTTCTTTAGGCGCATTTGCCCAGTATCTTGCCGGATTCTTTGCCCAAGCTTTAATGTCAACCGTCACGACAAACAGCAAAGAAGCATCCGTTACCTGAGCTTGATTATTAGCCGCTGCACGCAATTCTGCCCTTAGCGCCTTGTCTACAACCTTAACTAAACGCCAATGCTGAATATTAAAAGAAGAAGGCGCTCGCATAGCCAAATTAATTAATCGATCAGTTTCTTGTTGAGTGAATGCATGATTCGGGTCAAAGTGCTTAATAGGGGGCGTTTGACGACAGGGAAATTAAAGTACGCTAAGCCTATGGAATGGGCTGTAATGGCCTGAATCCCCCTTTTTCAACACGCCGATGCTGTTTCCATGCGTAGTCCCCGGTCAAATTGATGTG
>JADYYQ010000190.1 GCA_020853585.1 Ottowia sp. | reverse complement strand
CAATTTTTTATTAAAAATTATTCCGCATGTAGATGGGAGTCCCCGTATTTGCGAATTGGTTCGCTATTTTCTTCAAGATATCAAACTTATTGGTGCTTGGAGTGGCCCCGCTTCACTTGAGCTGGCTGCTCATGCGCTTGCCCCCGTTGCCGAATTACCCGTACTGGAAATTGTCGAAGCCCGTCACCTGATTGCGGATCTAACGCTGGGGCTGGGAGAAGTGGTATTTGACTACCTCGAACAAAAGTAAAGGGTATGCTATGCCAACCAGCAAGGATTTTGTTCTACCTTAATCTTTATTGTGTGCCGCAATCGTTGTGATATGAAGACGTGATGGCACGCAATGAACCATCCCTTTATTTTTGTGGAGCCTATGTATGCAAGCAGATCGGTCTATCTCCAATATATCTCTTAAAGGTAAAGTTGCTGTTGTGACAGGTGCGGCAAGTGGGATCGGGCGTGAAATTGCATTGTCATTTGCTAATGCGGGCGCTGCTGTTGCGATTGCTGATTTAAATCTTGATGGCGCCAATCGTGTCGTGACTGAAATTAAGCAGGCGGGGGGGCAAGCGATTGGCATAGAAATGGATGTGACGCAAGAGCAAGCAGTCAACAACGGCATTGATAAAGTGGCCGCTGCATTTGGTTCCATCGATATTCTTATTTCTAATGCGGGTATTCAAATCGTTAATCCCATTGAGAATTATGCCTATTCTGATTGGAAGAAAATGATGGCCATTCATGTGGATGGCGCATTTTTGACCACAAAGGCAGCGCTCAAATATATGTATCAAGAAGATCGTGGTGGCGTCGTTATTTATATGGGTTCAGTCCATTCACATGAAGCGTCCCCTCTTAAGTCTGCTTATGTGAGTGCTAAACATGCTTTGCTAGGTTTAGCGCGTGTGTTGGCCAAAGAAGGTGCTAAACACAATGTGCGCTCACATGTTATTTGTCCGGGCTTTGTGCGTACGCCGCTAGTTGATAAGCAGATTCCAGAACAGTCTAAGGCTTTAGGGATTAGCGAAGCAGATGTGATTAAAAATGTGATGTTGGGCAATACAGTTGACGGTGTTTTTACGACCGTCGAAGATGTGGCCCAAACAGCCTTATTTCTTTCTACCTTTCCCTCCGCAGCCCTTACCGGACAATCTTTTGTTGTTAGTCACGGCTGGTTTATGCAGTAAATCTGCCTCTCCTTATTTTTTGTCATCGGAGTTTTTGTTATGACAGCGCAAACGACAACCCGAGTTAGCACGGGGGCAGTACAACAGTCGGACCATGAGGCAAGACACAGGGTGCATCTACCTGCTTATGAGACAGTGGCGCTTATTTTGCAAGGGGGCGGGACATTAGGTGCTTACCAGGCGGGTATCTACGAAGGATTGAGCGAGGCGGGAATTGCGCCTAACTGGATTGCGGGTATTTCAATTGGGGCCTTAAATGCGGCAATCATTGCCGGCAATGCGCCTGAAAATAGAGTGCAGCGTTTGCGTGAGTTTTGGAATACGCTTTGTGAGCCGGCGTATACCAATCCTTTCTTATCGTTTATTGAACAAACTATGTTTGATACTACCGACGATATACGCAAAATGCTCACCCATCTTAATGTGGCTTATACGGTGCAAAATGGGCAAAAAGGTTTTTTCACAACACGTATTCCTTCTCCATGGATAACGGGTTCGCGTGATCCCAAAACGGTGAGTTATTACGACACGGCGCCTTTGAAAACAACGCTTGAGCGCTTATGTGATTTTGATCGAATTAATGCGCAAGAGACGCGTGTATCAGTCGGTGCAGTCAATATAAATACGGGCAATTTTTGTTATTTTGATAATACAAAAATGAAGTTGCGTGCGGAGCATTTTATGGCATCAGGTGCACTACCACCGGGTTTTGCTGCGATTGAAATTGATGGCCAATTTTATTGGGATGGGGGGCTGGTATCGAATACACCGTTATCCGAGGTGCTGCAAACTTCACCGCGCCGCGACACGCTTGCCTTCCAAGTTGATTTATGGAACGCGTTAGGTGAAGTACCTACCCATATCGATGCTGTGGGTGCCCGTGTTAAAGATATTCAGTACTCTAGTCGTACCCGCTTTGTGACTGACAGCTTAAACCGTTCGCAGCACTATCGTAGATTGCTGCATGAAGTACTCAAGGCAGTACCGACGGAATTAAAACAAACAGATCGTTGGTGCAAGCTGGCTGAAAAAGTGGCGTGTGGTAAGCGATACAACGTTGTGCATCTTATTTATCGTAATAAAGCATATGAAACCGAATACAAAGATATTCAGTTTTCTATGCCTATCATGCATGCACATTGGCAGAGTGGTTTAGACGATATACGGCACACGTTTAAACAAGACGATTGGTTAGATATGCCAAATAATGATTCTGGATTTGTCACGCACGATATACATCGCTAAGCGCAATATTTATGTTGAACGCGCGCTTGAGATAGCGTTGATGACAATATGCTGCTTTTTAATCGATAGTGGGTTTGTCACCCCTGTGTGTAACGCCCTTTTTTATTGAGCATGACAATCTTTATCTTGCACCGAGGCACATCAGATTGTTTTAGATAAGGCGTAGAGATGTCTTGTTTCTGTGCATATCTTGCGAGTGTAACGATATTAGATTTTTTTGCTGCATTTGAAAAATACAACCGTGTAATGCATGTATATATATTTTGTTATGGTGCGGTGTCTTTACATGCTGCGCGCATAGCGCTTATTGCGGCACACGTCGCATAGCTGATATGCGCTTAGACAATAAGCGCTGCACTGAGGTGTGCGAGGTATATTGCTTGACGCAGATACGGTGTTAAACGTGCGCGTTGTAAATTAATTCTGCTTGGCAACCGATATTGCGTAACGCTTGAAGCGATGCATCTGTGAGCGGTACGGTGCAGCTTTTAGCAAAAGCGAGCTCGCAACTTGCTTCAGTAAGCGTGAGGTGCGCATAAATAGGCAAAGTGGTTTTGCCGGTAGACAGAGGGGTGTGTGTAATCAACGTATTTAATGCTGCTAATGCTACATCTTGGGTAAGCGATAATTTTAGGCAGCGGGCAAAATGCGCGCGGGCAAGTGCGATATCCATCACCGATTCGGCAACGATCCGTAAACCGCCACTAAAACTATCTTGGCGTGCATTGCCTTTAACCACCAGCAGCTCATCTTCTTTGAATAATCCCCGCTGCGATTCGTAAAGCTCGTTGTAAACACTGACTTCCAGTTGCGCTGAGCCATCATCCAATAAGACGATAAGCATTTTCCCGCGTTGTGTCATCTGTGTGCGTATGCTGGTGATAATGCCCACCATCACGCGGTCACGGCCTTCCGTTATATTGGCCAGTACGGTTTTTGCAAACTGTCGGACTTCGCTGCGGTAATCATCAAACAAATGGCCTGATAAATAAAATCCTAGCGCTTGTTTTTCTTCTTGAAGCGCGCGTTTGGTTGGCCAGGCAGGCACCTCAACGAGAGTGAGTTGGTGCGCGCCTTCGTTGCTAATGGGGTCGTCAAATAAACTGACTTGATGAATGCTTGCTACCATTTGATCAGCCGCTTCAACGGCATGAGCGACAGAAGCAAGTAATTGCGCACGATGTGGCGTGAGTGCGTCAAATGCGCCAGCACGTATTAATGCTTCGATGGCGCGTCGATTAACGGTACGCCGATCAATACGATGACAAAAATCAAATAAATCCGTAAATGGTTTTTCATTACGGGCACGCATGATTTCAATGATCGCTGCTTCCCCTGTCCCTTTAATGGCACCTAAGCCGTAACGAATCGTTTTGGCATCTGTTGGGATAAAGCGGTAATCGCTGGCATTGATATCCGGCGGCAATAAGGTGAGATGGTTGGCACAACTATCTTCGTATAACACCTTGACCTTATCGGTGTCGTCCATCGCCAGAGACATATTGGCGGCCATAAATTCAGCTAAGTGATGCGTTTTTAGCCAAGCGGTATAGTAGGACAGAAGGGCATATGCGGCGGCATGGGATTTATTAAAACCATAGCCGGCAAATTTTTCCATCAAATCAAATATTTCATCGGCTTTGTGTTGACTTAAGCCGTTTTTGGCAGCTCCGGCACGAAATAAATCACGATGTTGCGCCATCTCTTCGGGTTTCTTTTTACCCATTGCGCGACGCAGTAAATCAGCGCTACCTAGCGAGTAAGCCCCAATAATTTGCGCCATTTGCATCACTTGCTCTTGATACACCATGATGCCGTAAGTTTCTTGCAAGATGGGTTCAACGCGTGGATCTGGATAATCAACTCGTTCGCGACCGTGTTTGCGTGCGATAAAGCTTGGGATCAGATCCATAGGGCCGGGACGATACAGGGCCACCATGGCAATAATATCTTCAAAGCGATCTGGTTTTGCATCGCGCAGCATGCTTTGCATACCGCGACTTTCAAGCTGGAAAACACCGACTGTGTTGGCTTGTTTAAGTAGCTGAAATACCGCCGGATCGTTTAGTGGAATATGTGAGCAGTTCCAGGTATTTTTGCTCGGATCAAGTTGACGAACGTAGCGTTCTGTCCAATCAAGAATGGTTAATGTAGTGAGACCTAAAAAGTCAAATTTGACTAGGCCAACGGCTTCAACATCGTCCTTATCATATTGACTGATGACACCTGCGCCCTCGCCACTTTGCATGTAAAGCGGACAGAAATCAGTCAGCTTGCCCGGGGCAATTAACACCCCCCCCGCATGCATCCCCACGTTACGGGTAATGCCCTCAACGCGTTGAGCGAGTTCGAGTAATTGTTTGAGCTCTTCTTCTTTTTGTTCGCGTTCAAGCAGCAGCGGTTCTTCTTTTTTTGCATCAGCAATGGTGACCAATTTGCCTGGTTTAAATGGAATCAGCTTGGCGATACCATCGACATAGTGATAACCCAGATCAAGAACGCGTCCTACATCTCTAATCGCCGCACGCGCGGCCATGGTGCCAAACGTAGCGATTTGTGAGACGGCATCTTTGCCATACTTATCTTTTACGTATTGAATGACTCGGTCACGACCATGTTGGCAAAAGTCGATATCAAAGTCAGGCATGGAGACCCGCTCGGGATTTAAGAAACGCTCAAACAGTAAGTTGTAACGCAAGGGGTCAAGATCGGTAATGCCTAGTGCATAGGCGATAAGGGATCCTGCACCGGAGCCGCGTCCGGGTCCGACCGGCACACCATTATGTTTGGCCCAATTAATAAAGTCGGCAACGATCAAAAAATAACCGGGAAAGCCCATTTTGATAATGGTTTGCGCTTCAAATAAAAGTCGTTCTTCGTAGCGGACACGTTGTGTTCCGGCCTCTTCACCATAGAGCGCGTGTAATCGTGTTGTTAGTCCTAATTGAGATTGCTGTATGAGATAGTCATCCAGACTCATCGCGTTGGGTGTGGGAAACAACGGCAATTTTGCTTTGCCAAGCTCAAGCTCAAGGTTGCAGCGTTTGGCAATTTCAATCGTATTGGCAAGCGCGCTCGGGATGTCAGCAAATAATGCTGCCATCTCTTCTTGGCTTTTGAAATATTGATCTTGCGTAAATTGTTTAGTGCGATTTTGGTTGGCGAGTAATTCGCCTTGCGCAATACATACGCGCGCTTCATGCGCAGCAAAATCATCTGTGCGCATAAATTGCACAGGGTGAGTGGCAACCACTGGTAGGTTGTGCTGCTGTGCGAGTAGTACAGCGTGCTCAATATAAGCTTCGGTACCGGGCTGTTGTGCGCGTTGTAGCTCGATATAAAAACGATTGGGAAATATGCTGGCCCAGCGTTGCGCGGCACTATGTGCGCCTTTAACATCGCCTTTGGCAAATAACTGACCAATTTCACCTTGCATGCCTGCCGATAAAGCGATCAGTCCTTCGGCCAGTGAGCCTTCTTCGTCTGATTCTACAAACCAGGCTGCGTCCATCTGGGCTTGCCCCTGCTGTTGGTTTTCAAGCCATGCGCGTGAAATCAATTTGCAAAGATTAAGATAGCCGCGTTGATTTTGGGCGAGCAGCAGAAGCCGGTGTGGTTTACCATTGGCTGCTGCTACCCAGGTATCGATGCCCATAATAGGTTTAATTCCGGTAGCCCGTGCGGCACGGTAAAAACGAATTAAGCCAAAGGCATTACTGAGGTCTGTCAATGCTAACGCAGGCATTTGGTCGGCGTGAGCCGCCGCGATTGCATCGTCTAATCGAACGATACTATCGGCAATAGAAAATTCAGAATGAAGGCGAAGATGAACAAAACGAGGTGCGAGCATAACGCTATTGTAACGGTGAGCTGGCTATAATTAATCTATAAAAAACATAAATACTTTATTTTTTACCCTACTTTATTTTTATACCCGCATTTTCAAAGCAAATTTTTATGGAATACGTCAACATTTCTGCCTATCTTTTTGTCACGATAAATGACCGCGAAGCCTTGCGTGATCGTTTGCGTGACCAGTGCCTGGCCCTCGATATAAAGGGCACTATTTTGTTGGCGCCCGAGGGAATTAATTTATTTTTGGCGGGGACGCGTAGTGCGATTGATGCAGTGATCACGCAGTTGCGACAAGACCCGCGCTTTGCTGCGTTGATGCCCAAAGAGAGCGTGTCTTCTAGCCAACCATTTCGGCGTATGTTGGTGCGACTTAAAAATGAAATTATCACGATGCGCATGCCTGTTATTCAGCCAGAGCAGGGGCGAGCGCCTGCGGTCTCGGCGGTGATTTTAAAGCGCTGGTTAGATCAAGGGCATGATGATCAGGGGCAGCCGGTGGTGTTGCTTGATACCCGTAATGAGTTTGAAGTGTTGCTAGGTACTTTTTCGGGGGCGCTTGATTATGGGATTAAAAAATTCACAGAGTTTCCTCATGCGGTGGCGCAAGACCAAGCGCAGTTAAGCGGGAAGACAGTTGTTACGTTTTGTACGGGCGGTATTCGTTGCGAGAAAGCGGCGATCTATATGCGTACATTGGGGTTACATGATGTGTATCAATTGGAGGGGGGCATTCTCAAGTACTTTGAAGAAGTGGGGGGCGACCACTATCAGGGCGACTGTTTTGTTTTTGATGCACGTACGGCATTAGATCCCGCGCTACGTCCGGCGGGTGCTAAAACCTGCTTCGCTTGTCGTTCTGTGGTGACAGTGGAGGAGCAGCAGTCTCTTTATTATCTGCCTGGGCAGCACTGTCCTCATTGTGTGACTGAGCGACAGAACTAGCGGGGGGCGTGGGCGGAAATTGCCGATTTTGTATCCTCATATGGCGCTTTTCCCGCAATTGGTTATTGATGTTTCTTACAAATAGCCCGATTTCTTCATCTTTTGTGCGTTGTTGTTCGGCTCTTATCTGCCGTTTTTCTTTTAGGCGTTGATGAAGATTTTTCATAAAAAGACTGATTTCTTCCGCTTCTTTTGTCTGTGCATCTGGTTGTAGCGCGGGTGTAGCAGAGGGCATTTTGTAAATATTAACGAGTAAATTATGCTTTGCGATAAGCATTGGGTTAATGTCGCCTACGTTTGGAAACGGTAAATTATATTTAGACTTTAACTTATTAAAAACAGCATCTTCTATATCATGAGTTGTTTTATTTAATAAAAGTTTTTTTATATTATCTTTGCCTGCAGCATTTTTGATGTTGATATTAATAAAAGAAGTTGCAGCTAATTTGATATTATTATTTTCTAATCCTTTAATAAAAAACCAATCCATTGCATCATGTTCTAAAGTGCTCTTTATCAATTTTTTAAAATCACTTGTGACTGGACTATTGCTTACCATATGTTCTATTTCTAAATTGGTTCGCCAAAGGAGGTGAAGTTCTAAAGCGTCGATAATGTCCTGTTTGTTAAATTGATTAAAGCTACGTAAAGTATTTTCTATTATGGCTTCTTGGTCAAATGCAGTAGGCTGTGTGTTATTTAGTACCATTGCCGGATGAGATACGGTGGGTCTAAGGCGAGTAGGACTTTTTCCTATGCTAAAAAACTGCGAAATTCTATTAGAGGGTGTGCTGATTAATGGAGTTTCGTTTGGCGAGGGATTTTCTACAATATCTAAAATTCTTTTGATGGATCGTTTATTTAATGGCCCCAGCGCTTCTATATTAATATTCTTTTTGATCTTTGTTTGAATATCTGAACCGTATTTCTCAGATAATGCACTAATAAATGCTTCTGTAATATGACTGTTTGCTTGGTTTACTTTCTCTGTATATCTTTTTACTTGAGGTGTATTTTTAATAACAGGTATTTTTGAGAAAACGCATAATTTTCTGTCGTTAAAGTTAGTCGGTGAGGTGGTGACCGTAAATTTATTTTGATCACTTCTATAAGCGAGATGCAGGTCTTTGCCGCTTTCTGCTTTTTCAATAAACTGGTTAAATTTCATATTGAGATTAATCATTTTTTCTTCAGTATTAAGCATCAAAAAATATTAAGGTAATTTTTTGGTGAAAAAATATATGAGCTCGCTATTTTTGCATACGATATCCGCGCATGGCTTTGTATATTTTTAGCGATTAAGCATTGCGTTTAGTTAAGGATCGCGTTTAGTCTTAGTTGGAATATATCTATCCATTATTTCTTACATGCTTATTTTTTCTTCGCACAATAGCGTGGTTTTTTGCAAAAAATAAGTTTTTAAGTGTGATGTACGAGAAAATATTTGGATGAATAGTGCAAGTAATTTTTCATTTTATTTGTTTATGCCAGTTATGGGCACCTAAAAAATGAAATTATGAACGTTGTCATTGTTAATTATGTGGCCAAAAGAGATACAAGGTGGGCCATGCGCGGTTGAGGTGTGATTTTAATCGACTTTAGAAAGAAGCTTGATGTAATAAAGCTGGTATGTAGCTATTGCTGACAAACAGATCAGGTTTATCGTTATAGGAAAAGCTAGCAGGATAGCTATGGTTTTGTTGCATAGGTTGTAATAATCATGTCCACATTAATTCGGCGTATGAAGTTGATAAGTCTGGTATCAAAAAGATCTTTCTCAAAAGCGAAGTGCAGTCATGGATTAATTTTCCATCTCATTTACCGATGTGCTTGTAATGTTAAGTAAAAATTCATATTTGGCTCGCTCCTTTTTATTTTCCAATGTTTTGATCGCATGTGCATAGGCATGTAGGAAAAAGGGCATATAAAAATCAACGTCACAGTGCAATAGGTGTGATGTATTTATTTGCGCGCTATGTATGCAAAAATTAAGGTCTTATTAATTTCAATGGCATGGGGGGCGGCAGAAGATGTCGCGTGTGAGCACCCTATGATTTTCTATGCAGATTTTGGGTAGATCGCGTGTGTCCCTGAGTGTGGTCATCATTACGTGTAACGAGGCGATTAATATCGGTGACTGCATTCGTTCTTTAGGTGATTTGGCAACAGAAGTGATTGTGGTCGATAGCGGGAGTACGGACGATACAATTGCGCTTGCACGTGCTGCCGGTGCGCAAGTGGTTTCGACAACGTTGTGGCCGGGCTTTGGCCCGCAAAAGAATTATGCGCTTACGTTAGCGCAATGCGATTGGGTACTTTCTTTAGATGCGGATGAACGCTTAACGCCGCTATTGCGCGAATATATCGTACAAGCGATACAGCGGGGAGATGGCGATGGCTATTGGTTACCCCGTCGCTCCTATTTTTTAGGACAGCCGGTACGCTACTGCGGTTGGTATCCTGATAACGTATTGCGTTTGTTTCGTCGGACGTGTGGTCGTTTTTCCGATGATTTAGTTCATGAGCGTGTGGTGCTGACCGGTAAATCAGCTTGGTTGCGCGAACCTCTTTTGCACTATAGCTATCGCCATCGCGATGATGTCGCGCGTAAAGTGGCGCAATACGCCAGTGCAGGAGCTCAGCAGCTTTTTATGCGCGGTAAGCGTAGTACACCGATGCAGGCCGTGCTACGGGCGGCATGGGCTTTTGTGCGTACCTATTTTCTTAAAATGGGCATATTGGATGGTCAGACGGGTTGGGGCATTGCGCATATGAATCGGCGCGTTACTTATTATAAATATAAAAAATTAATTGATTTATATAAAGCCGTAAAACGATAACGACAATTTTTCGTTCATCTTGATCGTTTTTTATTTTAAATTTAAAAAAGCATGCCACGGTAGGATGCAATGTGGCGTGTCTGTTGCGCGTGTTTTTTGAGAACTAAATTAACGCAGACATTCCATACGCGTAGATCTACATGTGTAGTGTGCACATAGATGCAACCCTTTTAGGGTGTGATTGGGGTGTGCTTCGTTATGTTTATCGATGCATTAGTTAAGCTGAAAAAGGGCGCGCGCTGCTTAATTGTGAGCAGGCGTAGCAGCACGGTATGGGTTAGGTGCTACGCCTTGTGGTGAATTTTTAAACTATGTTTTACGGCGCAGACCGCCTAAAAGAGCAGCAAGGGGGCGTTTATTACGATCGGCTGATGATTTGTTTTCAGTTTGCGCAGGTGTGTCGGTGGCACTGGTGATGCTTGGCACATAGGGTTGAGAGAAAAAAGGATCTAATGCTTTTTGTGTTGGTAATGGCCGGTTCCATGGGGCGTCAGACGAGGGTGTCGAGCGCTCTAAGCTAGGTGTGCGTCGTCCTCGGTCTTTGTAGGTATCGCTGGTATGCGCTTGGGGTACCCAACCGGCTAATGGCACAGGGTGTAAGCGGCGCTTGATCAATGCCTCGATTGCAGCCAACGCTTTTTCATCTCCTACGCTAAATAAAGAGATGGCGTCACCCGAGGCGCCTGCGCGTCCTGTGCGGCCAATGCGATGCACATAATCTTCAGCGTTGTAAGGTAAGTCAAAATTAATTACGCAAGGCATATCCGATATATCTAGTCCGCGTGCAGCAACATCGGTTGCCACCAGGACTTCGACTTCGCCACTTTTAAAGGCGGCGAGCATTTGCATACGTTCGCCTTGACTTTTATCGCCGTGAAGCGCGCCCGCTTTAATGCCATCGAGTACGAGCGCACGCGATAAACGTGCACAAGCTAATTTGCTATTACAAAAAATAATGCACTGACGGGATGCGCGTGTCTGCAAAATATGGATGATTGCAGCCCGTCGATCTGCTTCGGGAACGGTATAAAAAATTTGGTTTACATTCTCAGCCGTCGCATTTTGCCCTGCCACTTCAATGGTGACGGGATGACGTAAATAGCTGTTGGCTAATTTTTTAATTTCAGGTGAAAAAGTAGCTGAAAATAAAAGGGTCTGACGCGTTGTTGGCAGCAGATTAATAATCCGTTGTAAGTCAGGTAAAAACCCCATATCCAGCATGCGGTCTGCTTCGTCAAGAACGAGTAACTCTATTTGTGACAGGTTGACGCTTTTTTGCTGCACATGGTCGAGCAGTCGACCGGGTGTCGCAATTAATAACTCAACACCATTACGAAGCTGGGCAATTTGCGGTGTCATATCAATGCCCCCAAACACCACGGCAGTGCGCAGTGAGGTGTAGCGAGCATAGCGGTGTGCGTTATCTGCGACCTGATTGGCTAATTCGCGTGTAGGGGCCAAAATTAATGCGCGTACCGGATGACGTGCGGGAGAAGCGCTTTCATTGGCCTGTGCGAGTAATCTTTGAATAATCGGGAGGACAAATGCGGCGGTCTTTCCTGTGCCCGTCTGGGCTGCGCCCATCACATCACAGCCTTGTAAAACGACGGGAATGGCCCGCGTTTGAATAGGGGTTGCCTGACTGTAACCTTGGTCAGCAATAGCGCGCAATATCTGCGCATCTAAACCAAAGTCGGCAAAGTTTTCACCGACTGGGCTTGCTGCTAGGGCTTCTTTGGCCGTTGTATCTATGGGGGTATCGGTATTCATGAGCGTCGCATTATATGCTAGGTCACATTTTCTGGCTTCGCAAAACGTACTAATGCAAATTACTTTCTATAAATCGGCAGAAGGACTTGGGTTTCACCTAAAATCACGGGCCTTGTGTCGCTTATCCTGCGATCATCGCTTTTTTTATTACTTTTCTTTTTTTTAGGTTATTTTTTATCTTATGTCCGATACGCTTATCACGCAGATTGCCGCCGAGTTAGCTGTACGCCCAAACCAGGTTGCGGCGGCGATTGCTTTACTTGATGAAGGTGCCACAGTGCCTTTTATCGCGCGCTATCGTAAAGAGGCAACAGATCATCTTGACGATACGCAGTTGCGTCATTTAGAAGAGCGCCTGATTTATTTACGTGAGTTACAAGCGCGTCGCGCCACGATTCTTGAGTCGATTCAATCACAGGGTAAGCTGACTGATGCGTTGCGTATGGATATTTTGTCAGCTGCGACTAAGCAAGCGCTCGAAGATTATTACCTTCCTTATAAACCTAAACGTCGTACCCGCGCGGATATTGCACGTGCTGCTGGATTAGCGCCGCTGGCCGAGGCATTGTTGGACAATCCTATGCTGGTTCCTGAGGATGAAGCTGCAAAATATCTTAACGATCAACCGATTGGAGAAGGTGGCGTGCCCCATGTGAAAGCGGCACTGGAGGGCGCGCGTGACATTCTTGCGGAAACCTTTGCGCAAACCGTTCCTTTGCTTCATAGCTTGCGTGCATATTTACAGCAGCATGGTGTGGTGAGTGCGACTTTGGTTGAAGGGAAAGCGGGGGAAGAGCAGGATAAATTCCGTGATTATTACAATTACAGTGAGCCCTTAAATGCCATTCCTTCGCACCGTACGTTAGCGATATTACGAGCGCGTAATAGCGGCATTTTGCAGGTTAAATTGGGCTTGGGTGAAGCATTGGATACGTGTGTGCCCCACCCTTGCGAAAGCATGATTGCGACTCACTTCCAGGTAAACCCGCGCGGCGCACCCGCTGATAAATGGTTATCTGATGTGTATCGTTGGTGTTGGCGCGTTAAATTACAACCGCAATTGGAGTTGGATCTTCTGGGCGGTTTGAGAGAGCAAGCAGAAAAAGATGCTATTCATATTTTTGCACGCAATCTGCAAGCTTTGTTGCTTGCTGCCCCCGCTGGGGCAAAAGTGGTGATGGGTATTGATCCTGGTATTCGTACCGGCTGCAAAGTAGCGGTGGTGGATGTCACGGGTAAATTATTGGAGACAGCTACGCTTTATCCTCATGCACCGCGTGGTGAATGGGACAAATCAATACATTTACTCAAAACGTTATGTACACGACATCAGGTTGATTTAGTGGCGATTGGTAATGGCACGGCATCACGAGAAACCGATAAATTAGTAGGTGATTTGATTGAGCAGGTCGGCGCGTCGCTTAAAAAAATTGTCGTGAGTGAAGCCGGTGCATCGGTGTACTCTGCTTCTGAGCTTGCAGCTAAAGAGTTTCCTGATCTCGATGTGTCTTTGCGTGGCGCCGTATCGATTGCGCGCCGTTTACAAGATCCCTTGGCTGAGCTGGTAAAAATTGACCCTAAATCGATTGGCGTAGGACAGTACCAGCATGATGTGAATCAGACTGCTTTGGTGCGTAGTTTGGATAGTGTGGTTGAGGATTGTGTGAATGCGGTGGGGGTCGATCTTAATACGGCATCCGCACCTTTACTAGCCCGTGTCTCGGGCTTAAACGGCACATTGGCCAAACATATTGTGATGTATCGTGATACACATGGTGCATTTATAAATCGTGCTGCGCTTAAAAAAGTACCTAGACTCGGTGATAAAGCGTTTGAACAAGCTGCGGGATTTTTACGGATTAATCAAGGCGATAACCCTTTGGATTGTTCGGCTGTCCATCCTGAGGCGTATCCCTTGGTTGAGCAGTTACTTAAAAAAATAAGTAAACCCCTACACGCGGTGATGGGTCAACGCGATGTGCTTAAGAGCTTAGTCGCACACGATTTTGTTGATGAGAAATTTGGATTACCCACGGTGATGGATATTTTGGCTGAGCTTGAAAAGCCTGGGCGCGATCCCCGTCCTGAGTTTAAAACCGCGGTGTTTAATGCGGCGATTGAACATATTAAACAACTTGAACCGGGAATGATATTGGAAGGGGTAGTGACTAATGTAGCGGCCTTTGGTGCATTTGTGGATATCGGGGTGCATCAAGATGGATTGGTGCATATCTCTGCCTTAGCAGATCGTTTTGTCAAAGATCCTCAAACGGTGGTGAAGGCGGGGCAAGTTGTGAAAGTAAAAGTTATCGAGGTCGATGCGGCCCGTAAGCGTATTGCATTAAGTATGCGTTTACAAGAAGTGCCCCAAACGCGTGCGCAGATAAAGGAGCGCGATCTGCCTACCGCACCCTCCCATGCGGCTACGCGCACCCCCCCTGTTGCTCCACGTGCCAGATCTTCGTCTAAACCCTTAACCGTCAATAGTGCGATGGCGGATGCATTTGCTAAATTGCGAAAATAAAATGCCGATAACGTTAATGCCCCCTACTGTGTTCTTGCTGCGTTTGATGCTTGTTGGCGCTGTGTTTTATGGTTATGTTGGCCTGCGATTAATTCCCGATTTGCCTGTTGGATCTGTGGGCCGTTGGGCGAGTGGTGTGAGTTTAGGTGTGCTCTGTGTATTGAGTGTTGCTGGGATACTTATTCGACGTATTGATTTACAACAAGGATTGTCTGATGCATTGGCGTGGGTCGGTTTTTTAGCGATGGGATTTACCTCATCATTATTTGTTTTAACGGTGCTACGTGATGTGATGATGATTTTTCTTGGGCTGATCAGCTTATGGGTGAACGGTATGGCGCCTATGATGACAATTGCCGCTGTTTCGGCAATTGCTGTGCCTGTGCTTGCTTTGCTTGCAACCTTAGTGGGGTTAATTAATGCGCGGCGTTGCGCACAAGTGGTAACGGTGCACGTACCGATAGCGGATTTACCGACGCAAATGCATGGCTTTAGAATTGTGCAGATTAGTGATTTGCATGTCGGTCCAACGATTAAAAGAAAATACGTTGATGCGATTGTGGAGGCAGTCAATGCGTTAAAGCCCGATATGATTGCGATTACCGGCGATGTGGTCGATGGGAGTGTTGCGCAACTACGCCGTCATACGGAACCTTTACGTCGTTTGTCTGCGCAGCATGGTGTATATCTGGTGACGGGTAATCATGAGTATTACGCTGGCGTGACCGAATGGGTAGCCGAATTTCGACGTTTGGGTCTGTGCGTATTGATGAATGAGCATGTGGTGCTTGAGCATCAAGGTGTAGGTGCGATTGTGGCGGGGGTGACTGATTATGGTGGCGAAACGTTTGAGCCATCTCACCGCAGTGATCCGTTTGCTGCGATTGCCGGCGCCCCTCTCGATGTTGCAGTAAAAATCTTATTAGCGCATCAACCACGTACCGCACCGGCAGCGGTTGCAGCGGGCTATTGTTTGCAACTTTCTGGGCATACGCATGGGGGGCAATTTTTGCCTTGGAATTTTTTTGTACGGTTGCAGCAACCTTTTGTGGCTGGGCTGCATCGTGTGAATAATATGTGGATTTATATTAGTCGAGGAACCGGTTATTGGGGGCCGCCTAAGCGATTAGGCGCACCGTCTGAAATTACTGAGCTGATTTTAATGACGCGGTGATGTAAGACACGGGATGATCGGGGACGTTTTTAGCATGCTTTTTTTTGAGACGGTTGCACAACACCCGTGACTGCTTCAATCTCTGTGTTAGGCGGTATTTGAAATACTTATGTGGCTTGTCCACGCCCGCTTTTTGCGTTTTGGCTGCCTTGATTCTGGCGCGTTCGCGAAAGTGTGTAGGGGCTTGTTTTCTTAAGTGGGTAAAATTTTTGGGGTCGTAAGCGAGTCGTTTTATAAACTATTTACACACGTATTTTTTAAATACCACCGCACTAAGTTTGGATCAAACGGGTTTGTGCAAATGCCAATGCTTCGGGTAAGCCGCATAACACAAGCGTATCTCCCGCCTCAAGTAGGCTGTCATCAGCAGGGGCGCTGCTGCGAATACCATCGCGACAGATCGCGGATATCTCTACTTTAAGTTCGTTTAAGTTGAGTGAGCCTATGGTTTGGCCGATGACCGATGCGTTGGCCGGTAATTGAATGCTTTGCAAACGCATATGCAGGCTTTCATCTAGATCATCAATGCCATCATCAGCGCCATGGAAGTGACCTCGTAGCATTGTGTAACGGGCATCGCGCGCTGCTTGTAATGAACGCATTACGCGACGCATCGGCACGCCTAATAGCACTAAGGCATGCGAAGCCAACATCATGCTGCCCTCGATTAGTTCGGGCACGACTTCAGTGGCGCCGGCTTGGCGTAATCGCTCTAAGTCCGCATCATCCACACTGCGCACGACGACAGGTACTGTGGGCGCAAGCTCGTGAATATAGTGCAAGGTTCTTAATGCCGAATGCACATTGGCATAGGTAATGACGACCACGGAAGCACGCAGTAAACCCGCTGCAAGGAGGGCATCGCGCCTTGCAGCGTCACCGTAAACGACGGATTGCCCGGCAATATTAGCGGCGCGCACCCGATCGGGATCAAGATCTAGTGCGGTGTAAGGTAGAAACTCTTGTTCGAGCATACGGGCCAAATTTTGACCACAACGGCCAAAACCACAAATAATGGCGTGTTTATCTTTTTGAAAACTTTGGGCAGCGATGCGTGTGACGATAAGTGATTGCTGTAACCATTCGCTTGCGGTAAAACGCAGTACGATTTTGTCGCTGTATTGAATTAAAAAGGGTGCGGTGAGCATCGATAAAATCATCGCTGCAAGTACCACTTGGATGAGTGCAGGATCCACTAAATTGAGGCCATCAATCTGGTTAAGCAGCACAAAGCCAAATTCACCTGCTTGGGCGAGTATAAGACCTGTGCGTATGGCCACCCCGGGACGAGAGCCAAAGAGTCTGGCTAGTCCAGCGATCAAGGCAAATTTAAAAAATACCGGTAGCGCAAGTAAAAATAAAACCAGCGGTAGATGCAAAAAGACGACGCGTAGATCCAGCAGCATGCCAATGGTGATAAAAAACAAACCTAGCAGCACATCACGAAATGGTTTGATATCTTCTTCCACTTGGTGGTGGTAAGGCGTTTCGGAAATCAGCATGCCGGCTAAGAAGGCCCCTAAGGCCATTGATAAACCAATATGTTCGGTAATTGCTGCCATGCCCAGCGTAATCAATAGCAAGTTGAGCATAAAAAGCTCTTGTGAGCGGCGTGCGGCAACGATATGAAACCAGCGACTCATCAATTGCGTGCCAATAAAAAAGATAAGCACAAGTGCGACGCTGATTTTGACTGCCGCTAAGCCTAATACCCATACCAGATCGGTTGGGTTTTTTCCCAAAGAAGGAATGATAATAAGCAGCGGCACCACGGCTAAATCTTGAAACAGCAAAATACCCATGGTGTTTTGACCATGCTCGGTTTCAAGCTCAAGGCGCTCGGCAAGCATCTTGGTCACAATGGCGGTGGACGACATGGATAGCGCCCCTCCTAAGGCCAATGCCGCTTGCCAAGATAAGGTAAAGATAAATCCTAGACCTAAGCTAAAGGGAATGGCGAGCAACATAGTAAATACAACTTGTGCAGCCCCTAGACCGAATACCAAGCGTTTAATGGCTCTTAGTTTGACCAAATTAAACTCTAGTCCGATCGAAAACATAAGAAAAACCACGCCAAACTCAGCTAAGTACCTAATGGTTTCAGAATTGTCTGCCCAACCCAGGCTGTGTGGCCCCAGCGCAACCCCAACGGTGAGATAGCCCAGAATCGGCGGCAAATGCAGCATGCGAAAGAGCACAACACCGAGTACGGCGCAGGCCAGCAACAGTAATGTGAGTTCGAGAGATGTGGGCATGGGCGGCTGATTGTTTATACTGCCAACATGATAACGAATTTCAATAAAGCGCAGGCCTTAGAGTTTGCACGTGACACCTTGCGTATCGAAGCAGAAGCGATTCTTGAGCTACACGCACGACTTCAGACGGATGCAATGGCGAGTGCTGTGACGCAAGCACTATCGATTTTGCTCAACTGTAACGGGCGTGTGGTGGTTTCTGGGATGGGTAAGTCAGGACATATTGCACGAAAATTGGCCGCGACATTTGCCTCTACCGGTACGCCCGCTTTCTTTGTGCATCCGGCTGAAGCAAGCCATGGTGATTTAGGTATGGTGGTGCAATCGGATGTATTTATTGCTCTGTCTAATTCAGGTGAAACGGCTGAGTTACTCGCCATATTGCCGTTAATCAAACGTACCGGTGCACAACTGATTACCTTGACCGGGCAGCCCGAATCCAGTTTGGCTAAATTGGCTGATGTGCATCTTAATGTGGGGGTTGCGATGGAGGCTTGCCCACTTAATCTTGCGCCTACAGCGAGTACCACAGCGACGCTTGCTTTGGGTGATGCATTGGCGGTTGCGTTACTCAATGCCAGAGGATTTAGTGTGGAAGATTTTGCGAGATCGCATCCGGGAGGCGCACTGGGACGCAAATTACTTACCCATGTGCGTGATGTGATGCGCCAAGGTGATGATATTCCGCGTACGCATCATGGCGCGACGGTTGCCCAAGCGATGCTTGAGATGACGGCTAAACGCATGGGGATGACCGTTATTGTTGATGATCATGGTTGTGCCGAGGGCATTTTTACGGACGGTGATTTGCGTCGATTGCTTGAGCAGGGACAGGATTTCCGTGCTGCCGAATTGACCGAAGTGATGACAAAAACCCCTCATAGTATCGCCCCGCAGTATTTGGCGGTGCAGGCCGTTGAGTTGATGGAACGCTACCGTATCAATCAGCTTATTGTGACGGATGAAAATGGTTTGCTGATTGGTGCCCTTAATATGCATGACTTGTTGAATGCACAGGTTGTTTAATTCTATTTTTATGATAAGTAATCCACATCCTACCCACCCCCGCGCAAGCGAATATGCTGCGCGTATCAAATTAATGATTTTTGATGTAGATGGTGTACTGACAGATGGTCTTGTGCATTTGGGTGAACGAGGAGAATTATTTAAATCTTTTCATATTTTGGATGGGCACGGCATTAAGTTGCTTGCGCAAGCTGGGGTTGTCAGTGCCATTATCACGGGTCGCACCTCGACCATGGTGGCACAGCGTGCTGTTGAGTTAGGGGTCACGCATCTCTATCAAGGTGTACACAATAAGCTTGATGCTTTTGCCCAATTGCTCACTCAGACAGGTCTGACTGCGCAAGCGTGCGGTCATATGGGGGACGATTGGCCAGATATGGGTCTGATGATGACAGTAGGGTTTGCCGCGTGTCCCGCACAGGCGCATAGCGAAGTGCGCTCGCGTAGTCATTATGTGGCGCAAGCACGAGGCGGGCAGGGCGCTGTTCGGGAAGTCTGTGATTTGATCTTACAAGCACAAGGCCATTACGAAAAATTGCTTACACAAGCGCTAGGAAAATAATATGCGCGAGGTGTTTTTCTTTTTGTATCACAAAATTCCGCTGTTTATTCTCATGTTGTTGGTATGTGCTTTGTGCTGGTTTGTTCAGCTATACCAGTCAGATGATGCCATCAAGGAAAGCCCATCGTCGCGTGCACATATCGTGGATTATTTTATGGAAAATTTTAATGGCAGCGTACTGAATAAAGAGGGGGGGGCGCATTACCGCGTTAAGGGTAGTTTACTTAAGCATTACGAGGACGATGCCAGTTATGACGTGACACAACCCGCTTTGCGCGCCTTTTATCCTAATCAGCCTGAGCTGACAGTGATAGCAAAGCGCGGCACGATGAGTGGAGATAGTGAAGTGATCGAATTATTCGGTGATGCCCAACTATGGCGTGCACCCGCAATACGTACAAGCGCTAAACGGTCCTCATCGTTTGCGGAAGTACGTGTGCGTTCAGAATTTTTTCGCGTTTTTCTTAAGCAGGATATTGTTGAAACAGATCAGCCGGTGACCGTGTTAAATGGGACTTCTGTGGCGTATGCGGATGGCATGGTCTATAACAACATCACACGTACCGTTGCCTTAAATGGACGGGTACATGGGCATCTGTTCGCGCCTTTTAGTAAAACATCTGTTCCTGATCGCTAATCATGTTCCTTAACTACTTTGCTATGCCTCAATTTTTTTTGCCCCTTTTTGCGGCAGTATTTTTATTCCTTTCTACGGGGGTCCATGCAGCGAAAGCGGATCGCGATAAACCGCTTTTATTTCAGTCTGATCATTTTAGTTACGATGATCTTAAGCAAGTTTATTTATTTACCGGCAGTGTGGTGCTAACCAAGGGCTCCATGTTGTTGCAAAGCGCAACTGCACAAGTGCGTATTAGTGCTGAGGGTGATGAGTATGCTGTGGCGATGGCTGAGCCAGGTAAGCTGGTTTTTTTGAAGCAAAAAACCGATAACCATGACGAATTTATCGAGGGTTATGGTGAACGTGTTGAATATGATGTGCGCAAGGATGTCTTTCACTTAATTGGTAAGGCAAGATTAAAACGCTTAGTGGGTAATGTGGTGATGGATGATGTACAAGGGCAATCGATCACCCGTGATGGGGTGCGTGCCGTTTACCAGGCTAGAGGAGGCACGGCTGTGCCGCAGGGACAGAGTGACGACCAGCGTGTGCGTATTACCATTGGGCCCCGGAATGCGCGTGGGTCAATGCCTGTTAGCGAGAAAAAATAAGGATCTTCATGCTCGAATCTGACATTGCAATTTTGTCCGCAGGCAAACTACGTAAACGCTATGGTTTGCGTACCGTTGTCCAAGATGTATCTCTTGAAGTAAACAGTGGCGAAGTGGTGGGTTTGCTCGGGCCCAATGGCGCAGGTAAAACGACGTCCTTTTATATGATTGTGGGCCTTGTGCCCTTAGATGGCGGGCATATCACTTTGGATGGTCGCACGATTAGTCGCCTCCCCATTCATCAACGTGCCCATATGGGACTTTCGTATTTGCCCCAAGAAACATCGATATTTCGTAAGCTGTCCGTAGGTGACAATATTCGGGCGGTACTCGAATTGCAAAAAGAGCATAACAAGCCGCTGACAAAAAATAAAATTGAGGCGCGTTTAGATACGTTGTTAGATGAATTACAGATTGCGCATTTGCGCGATAGCCCTGCGTTATCGCTATCTGGCGGTGAGCGGCGACGTGTCGAAATTGCCCGTGCACTCGCCTCAAATCCCCGTTTTATTTTGCTAGATGAGCCTTTTGCGGGTGTAGATCCAATCGCGGTGGGCGAAATTCAGCGGATTATTTTATTTCTTAAAAAGCGGGGTATTGGTGTGTTGATCACGGACCACAATGTGCGTGAGACATTGGGTATTTGTGATCATGCTTACATTATCAGCGAGGGTATGGTGCTTGCCGCGGGTAATCCCGATGAGATTATTCATAATGACAGTGTGCGAAAAGTTTACTTGGGTGAAAATTTCCGTATGTAACGTGCGGGGCCCTGATTAAGGGCACGTATTTGTAGCCCAAGAGGGGGTGTTGCTTCTAGGGGAACATCGACTTATGCCGTGATATAAGCGTGGTGGTTCTTTTTATTGGCTTGCAAAAATAGACTGGGCAAAGCCGGACTTGTAAGTGCGTTTATCTTTTTTATCGTTTTTGGTGGGGAGCAATAAGCCTCTTGGTTTTGTATGCAATTACTGATACGCTGGTGTTGTCTACGCTTTTTCTATAGCTGAGTAAACGCATGGTTTTGTTTGGTGAAAATACGCTTCAGGCCTTGAAAATCAAGGTTTCGACGTGCCTTTACCTTGAATCGTAAAGTGGGTTGGTTTTGCTAAGCTTTTAATGTCGTTATCAGTTTGATTGTTTCTGGAGGTTTACGTGCGTCGTAAGACGTTTCATGTACAACATGATGAAAAGCTTAAAGTCAAACACCAACAACTTTGTCTCACCTAAACGTGTTTGTTTTGTTCAGGGTGTTTCTGAGATTGAAGCAGTTCAAGCCATTGCAAGGGCAGGCGGCGCGGTGTCGATATATTCACGTTTTAAGATCACTCGATTTTCTCCCCTTACTTCCTTTTTTATACGGTGCATGATGCCAAAACACGTAAGCGTTGTTCTTGCTTTGCGCTTGCATCGTCTCATGCTAAATAGATTTTCGCCATTTCCATTACCAGATTGCTGATTAATTAACATTTACAAATAAATTGCACACATACGATATTTTGTCCCACCAACATAGATAGTCTGCTTAGGAGCTCAGCATGAATTTCAAAATTAGTGGCAATAATCTTGATATAACCCCCGCTATCACAGACTACGTAAAGGCAAAAATGGAACGCGTGTTGCGCCACTGCGAGCAAGTGATGGGCGTCAATGTGATGCTTTCGGTACTCAATCAAACCGAGAAAGAAAAACGTCAGCAAGCTGAGGTGCGCGTTCATTTAAAAGGTAAAGAAATTTTTGTTGAGACACATCATGAAGATTTGTATGCTGCTATTGATGGTTTAATTGATAAATTAGATCGTCAAGTATTGCGGCACAAAGATCGTACGAAAGATTACGCGCATGAATCTGTTCGGCGCTCACAAGAACAATGATGGTGTAATGCCGTAAAATTATGATTTTTCTAAAAACAGTATGCAATTGGCTAGCATGAACACTCTCTCTACTCTGCTTGAGCCTGGTAACACCTTGCTTGATCTTGATGCGCCCACCAAACTGGTGTTGTTTGAAAAAATGGGGCAATTTTTTGCGCAGCGCTATCATTTGACTGCCAGTGCCATTGTCGACAATCTTTTGGCGCGTGAAGCGCTTGGCTCAACAGGACTAGGCAAGGGTGTAGCGGTTCCGCATGGGCGTATCCATGGGTTGAGCGAGCCTCGGGTCGCCTTTGTCCGAGTAGCGGCGCCACTGATTGATTTTGATGCGCCTGATGGTTTACCCGTGAGGCTTTTCTTTTTTTTGCTTGTGCCCGAGCAAGTGACTAAGGATCACCTTGAAATCCTTTCAGAAATTGCACAACTGTTGTCCGATCAATCGATGCGCGATGCTTTGCAAGCCGATGTCAGTAGCGACACGGTGCATGCTTTGCTCACCCGCTGATTATTTTTTATTTTTAATCTACTTGCATGACTGAGCAAACCCGGCCTATTAATTTAAAGGGGGTGAGTGCGCAATCAATTTTTGATGATAATGCGCATGCCCTTAAATTAACTTGGATTGCGGGTTTAGAAGGGGCGGATCGTCAATTTGATGAAGCATTTATTGAACAAGCTACCTCTTCCGCAGACCTTGTTGGACATTTAAATTTAATTCACCCCTGCCGTATCCAAGTCATGGGGCAGCCCGAGTTACATTATTACGAGCGATTGAGCAAAGACTCTTTGCAACGGCAAATACGTGAATTGATTTCGCTTGAGCCGCCGTTTTTGGTGATTGCGGATGGTTTGGCTGCACCGCCTGATTTAAAATTACATTGCACCCGCTCATCGACCCCGTTATTTTGCACGCCGTTTTCCTCGGCTGCGGTGATTGATTATCTGCGTCACTACATCACGCGTATTGCGGCACCTAAACAAACAATGCACGGTGTGTTTCTTGATATTTTGGGTATGGGTGTCCTGCTGATGGGCGATTCCGGTTTAGGGAAAAGCGAGTTGGGTTTGGAGTTAATTTCGCGAGGCCATGGGCTTGTTGCCGATGATGCTGTTGACTTTACGCGTTTGGGGCCTGACTTTGTAGAAGGCCGCTGCCCAGCTTTATTGCAAAATTTACTTGAAGTGCGAGGATTGGGGTTACTCGATATTCGTACTATTTTTGGCGAAACAGCTGTGCGTCGAAAAATGAAGCTTAAATTAATTGTGCAACTTGTTCGTCGCAATGATGGTGAGTTTGAGCGTCTGCCTATTGATGCGCAGTATATGGATGTATTGGGTCTGCCGGTCCGCACAGTGACGATTCAGGTTGCGGCGGGACGTAATTTGGCGGTGTTGGCCGAAGCCGCTGTACGTAACCATATTCTCCAGTTGCGCGGTATTCATACCTTAAAAGAGTTTGTGGCAAAACAACATGCCATGATGCAAACGCAATCACCCTCACAAGAGAGACTGATTTAGCTATGCATATTGTTTTGGTGACAGGTATTTCTGGCGCAGGGAAATCAGTTGCCTTGCATATGCTAGAAGATGTCGGCTATTACTGCGTTGATAATTTACCTATCTGTTTTATTGCTGAACTAAGCGCGTCGCTTGAGCGAGAAGATCAAGCTTATTTGGCCGTTGCGATTGATGCGCGCAATGCTGCATCGATTTATTCTTTGCCTGATATTGTTCAGCAACTCAGTGATAAGCATGATATTCGTTTGCTATTTTTAGATGCGGATACCGAGACCTTGGTACAACGATTTTCAGAAACGCGTCGACGCCATCCTTTATCAACGCAATCGCAGACTGACGGTGCAACCAGTGTGTCAGCTACTCATGATATGTCGACGCTGATTGAAGCGATTGAGCGTGAGCGCGTGTTACTTGCACCCATTGCCAAATTAGCGCACACCCTTGATACAAGCAAATTGCATACCAATACATTGCGTAATTGGGTACGAGATTTGATTGCCCATCGGGGTGGTGGGCTGACATTATTGTTTGAGTCATTTGGGTTTAAATATGGTTTGCCGCGTGATGCAGATTTTGTTTTTGATGCGCGCGCGTTGCCCAATCCACACTATGACCGTGAGTTGCAGCCACTGACAGGGCAAGATGTTGCGGTACAAGAATTTTTACGCGCGCAGCCTGTTGTATTGACGATGGCAGATGATATTCGTAGTTTTATTGAAAAATGGTTACCCAGTTTTGTTGTCGATCATCGCAGTTATCTCACTATTG
>JADYYQ010000189.1 GCA_020853585.1 Ottowia sp. | reverse complement strand
TTTATAATCGCTTAACGCTTTTTTGGCGTTTTTTAAACTAACAGCAGAAGCATAATCCCATGGATTAAGATATCGCAGTTTACTGTTGGATGGTGTTAGGTTGACTGCAATTATCTTTTTATATGAAGCAATTGTTGCTTTGTCTTGAAAAAAACGAGAATCTAAAAAATTCTTATTATCTTTCGATAGTGCGTATAGCTCAGAAATTATTTTTAATAAATCACGATCTGTGCTTTTAGCTAATATTTTTCTGATTTCAAACCAACCTTGAGATTTAGTTGGTTTGTTTTTATGACTGCCCTTCAATTCCATGTGGAGTGTCGTTGATTAATTTTTGACTAGACTATCAATTGATAGCGGCGTGTTGTCTTAAGTTACTGCGCTGAGCACTTAACAAGGCTTGTAATGCGGCTTGTTATGCGATCCATGCCTATCTCTACATAATCGTGTTGCATCTTTGTTGTTGAGCTATCTGATTTGATGGCTTTCTTAAAGCATTCCAAATCGAGTAGCCATTTTCTATGCAGCGTATCTAATTCGTTGGCTTGATGGGGGCTAATGGATAATTGTTTTTCCTCTAAAAGAGTCTGATACCCGCGCTCAAGTGTTGCGGCGGTAGTCAGTATCGCGGCCATTGTTTCTTTGAGTGGTTCAGAGAATTCTGGCGTGCCATCATAAGGTCTTGATGTTTTATTGCGTTCTTTTGCGAAGGCATCTTCCATAATGAGAGCATAACGATAAAATCTGGGGAATTCGTTGGCTAGCGCCATCAACTGAGTATCAGTCGCACCGACCCAAATTTTATGCAGATCGGGGGTATAGCCCATCATACGGTCAATGATGAGATAGTCCTCTTGGATGTTTTGATTTGCAAGTTGCTGCATATGTTGATCCATTTTCGCAGCCATTTTGCGATACGCTTCTATGCTCATTACTGGTTTTCTCAAGTCTTTTGCCAATACAAAAATTATTCTTATCGTAAACAATGACAAGTTAAGGTCGCAGGTCACTGGTATCCGTTATTTTATTTCAAGCCAGACTGGGCGTGTGGTCTAAATTGCTATTGCCAATTTTCAAAATGCGCGATTGCCTAATGCAAAAAGATAAACTATTTAGCGCAGTACCGGTTAAATTACTAACAGCTCTGGAATATTGAGTATGTCGTCCACTTCTTTTTTCATTGCTTGCTCAACCCGTTTGCGATGGAGTGCTGGGGCAAATAACTCGATAAACGTGTAGATGTAGCTGCACAAGTAAGTGTCTTGCTTGAGTGCAATATAAGTTAGGTTGGTTCCAAATAGATCGCCCGCTGAAATCGCACACAAGCCAGGATCATTTTCCGCATTAAATGACATTTCAGCAATGATGCCCAGCCCAAGACCGATTGCTACGTATGTTTTGATAACGTCAGCATCATTGGCCTCGAGCACAATATCTGGCTGTAAATTTTGTTTTGCGAAGGCTTCGTCAATTTTGATGCGCCCAGAGAAAGCATGGCTATACGCGATAAGTGGATATTTTGCGAGTTCGGTCAGGGTGATGTTTTTAAGACTTAGCAGTGGATGATTGGGTAAGGTGATGATACGATTTCCCCATCGATATGCAGGTAATGCGATTAAACCTTTGTGGTCTGAGAGAGTGCCCGTAGTGATTGCTAAATCGGCTTCTTCTTGTTCAACCATATACGCAACTTGACTGGGGCTGCCTTGCTGAATGGATAAATGGACTTTTGGGAAGCGTTGTGTAAATTCAGCGATTACCTTTGGAAGCACGTAACGGGCTTGGGTATGTGTGGTTGCTATGACCAAATTGCCTTGATCTTGTGCAGCATATTCTTGTGCTACTTTTTTTAGAGTAGTTATTTCTTGGAGGATTTTTTCGATAGAGGCGAGAATATGCTCACCCGGCTCGGTTAAATTACGAATACGCTTGCCATGGCGACGAAAAATATCTACGCCCAGCTCTTCCTCTAACTCGATAATCGATTTGGATACGCCTGGTTGAGATGTGAAGAGTGCCTTGGAAGCTTCTGTTAAATTAAAATTTTGGCGTACCGCTTCGCGCACAAAACGAAATTGATGTAGATTCATAGCAATTTTCATCCTTTCCGTAAGTCAACAAGCGATCTTTTTATAATTCAATACGCTATTTACTAATGGGTGATGTTGTTGCGTACATCAAAAAAGAAGTGAGGGTGATGTGATAGTCGGTGATGCTATTTCTAGATGACAGGGCAGTGCTTCCAGAATACCGAACACAATTGAGTTGTAAAGATTTTAATTTAAGCCGCCCTGATTAACTGCGTAACAAGGTTGCCCTAATAATTTGTTTGTGTTGTCAACAAATAGAACTGTCCGGATTTGTAGCTAATGAATTGTCCGCTTTTCATTTTTGTTAAAACGTTGAGTCCAGTTCAAAACGTTTTAACCTGCACAAAGCCATTGAGGCGGATCCTACGCAACAGCTTTTAAATCGATAATGATAGGTTTCCCACTTATGTCGTAATCAGCCAATTTACGTGGGCCATGCAAAATAGCCAACGTTCCATTTATGCGACATAGCACGGTAACCTTCGCTTTGACGTAATGACAGCGATGACGATCTACGGGAATTTGTAGTTTGATATTTTCAAAACTCACGCAGTTGTCGTGACCAACCGTACGCTCAAAGCGCTCGCACAAGATGTCATCTAAAGGTGGGCCAATCCACTCAACAAAAGCACTGCCTTCTTCCATTGCCGGTTGCATAAATTCAGCGTTAAAGGCAGGTCGATAAATCTCATGTAGATAGCGGTTTGCGCTGGCCATATCTGTGATTTCGGCCAAAGCGAGCTCCTTGGGTAAACGCCCCTGATGGGTATGAAACATGCGCTCTGAACGTCCACGTGCTTGTGGTGAATAAGCAGCGATCATGTTGATACCAAGGCGTCGCATGGCTTGTCCAAATTGGGTCAAGTTATGTTTATCGACTTTACCTCCAGCTTTGGGTGTGTGCCAGTAATGACTGCCTCGATCTGAGTAAAAATTTGAAAAGAGACCCTTCGATTTAATCACCTCCTTTACCCCCTGTAAGCTGCTTTGTGTCCCTTCTTCATCAACAAAGAACATGGCGTAATGCTCGCTAGTAGCATCATCCATGGTGACAATAAGGTCCCACTTCTGTCCTGGTACCCA
>JADYYQ010000188.1 GCA_020853585.1 Ottowia sp. | reverse complement strand
TGAGGAGAAGGTAATGTTGAAATCACCCGTTATTACCAATAGTACACATCAAAATTCCCGTGCTGACTTGAACGAAATCGATACGCAGGAGCATCAGGCTAATGTGGCATCAAGCCAGATCTCTATTGTTGATACAGCACCCCCGCGACGTAGTCATACATTGAGCCAGCTTATTAGTAAGCATTTTGCTTCAACGACTAATCGTCCACAAAGAACGCCCAACGATTCTTCCAGTATGACTGCGGATACAGTTGTTCCTAAAAGAACACTTCTTGCCGCTTCGGACGCACGTTCATTGCCTGGAAATATCCGTGATTATCAGGGTACTGCAACGTCTTTTGTGAGCGCCAAGACGGAGGTAATCCCATTTCTTGCGCATACGACAGATGGTAATCAATTTTCCAGACAGCTCTCGAGAATTGATAGTGTGATTGAGCTAGGTAGTTATAACGGCGATGCTGACTTGTTGGGTATTCAAATCGACGAAGCAGCTGAAAATGCTCAAGCACATGAGGAGCAAAAAAAGAATTTACTGGGGATGCTAAATCGCTATATTTCAAGTGCTGGAAAACTTAAAGAATCATCCAAAATTAATAACATTAAAAGTGATATTGCGCTTTCTCCCTATCTTCGCGAGACATTTACTATCAATAAAAAAGGGGTGATTAGTTATATCCGGTCTGGGGGGGTCAATTTTGATCAAATATACAATGACTTTGTCTATAATCATCGAAAAGAAAATGGAACGTTCATAAATAACTTAAACCAGTTTTATAAAGAAAATCTTGCTGATGTCGCTATGGCGGGTAAGCGTCTTGTGATAAAAGAAAAGGAAGCGCTTGAAGACGCACATACTGCAGCCCGTAGTAAAGCAACCCACCAAGGGGGTGTGCATGATCTTAAAATAGATCTGCTGAGGATTAAGAAGAAGAAAGAGGCGTTTAAGGATATTTATGCTGAAAACGCGGTATTAGTCCTACAAAACCCAACACTTGAGAATTATCAATCGTTTGAAGTAGCAGCTCGAGGTTATGCTACTTACCTGGTTGAGCAAGACACAAAGAAAGTCATTACTGCTTTTGAGAAAGATATCAATAGCCATTCGTTGAATGCGGCCGGAGCTAATGTATTGGTGGGCGCTGGCCGAAAACTTGGGCTAGTGAGTGCTGGGCAAGATGCGGCTACTTATGAAAGTAATGTCAAGGACTTGCATAAGCGCGCAATAAATGACTTGGATACAGTGCTCAAATTAGCTAAGGGGACTGCTGCGCCTGAGGTGATCTCGGCGCATATGTTGACTAATATGGAGCATGCGATTAATCGGGCAGGCGACGCATTTAAAGCGCAACGTAGCGAATTTCGCAAAGAGGATAAAAATATTGATTTAGGTAAAAACCCTTATGTGAGCGATAGTCCAATATACAAAACGCTCAGGGATAGGCTTGGTCCGATTTGCCAATCACAATCAAAAGAGGCAGTTTTGAATGCCGTAAAAAACATTATTACGGGCGTGAGCGACAAACACATATCAGCGGTTGCAAATTTTGATTTAAGCCAAAAAATAAAGAATAGTGCGCATTCTTCTGACAACAATGCGGCATTGCTTAATCAATGGGCTACTGCGCTTGCTAAAGGGGAAAAAGGCTTGGCTGATGAATTTCTTGTGAATAGTCTCACGAAAGTGGAGATGGAGATAAGAGATCATCCAGACAGAGAGTGGATTGTCGCTCAGGTAAAAGAATTGCAACAACAGAAAATATCAGAATTGGTAGATCAGGGATTTGACACCCTTATACAGAGTATTGATGGCTTGAGTGAAGTCAATGACTTGCATGGGCAGCTTGCTTTGATCAAGGCCGATCCTAAAGACACAAATAAAGGTAAGAGCATACAAGCAGCGATTGTTGAGCATCGCGCATTGAGTCAGGTGGTAGAGCGGCATCTTAAGAAAATAATTGATGATCCAACTTCGACTGATGCTAAACGTGATAGTGCTCAAGCTTGTTTGGATCGTTTTGAGAAGAATGCGACTGTAAATAAACGCAGACTTGATCTAGAGGTGAATGATGCTTTGGAGCAAAGAGGTTTCTTTGCGCGATATGTCGATGTGATTTCTAATTGGCGTTATTTCATACCTATTGGCACTGGAGTAGCAACTGCGTTGGGGCTTGTCGTGGGCGGGCTTGTTGTGGGTGCAACGGTTGCAACGGGGGGTATCTTCTTGGTTGTTGGTGGGGCAGTCCTCGGTGTGGTGACGGTTGGCGCAGGTTTGGCGATTACGATGAAGAAAGCGAATGAAATTAAGTTTAAAGAGCAGCGTAATCTTGCTACAACTAACGAGCTGCTGACTAATCCTAATTTGCTTGAGGAAAAAGCGAAGAAGAAAGCCAGATTTGTGGCTAATCGTATTCAGCTAATACCGACGACGGCGAAGTTTGCATTGAGCTAGCTTAGTGAGCGAGGCATCACTGCCTCGTCTTCAACAACTAAAGTATGCAAGAGAATGGATAAGCACGTTACGACAAAATGCCGTAACGTGCTTTTTCTATAGGCGCAAACTTATCAAATCACACATAGGGTGTTGTGGGGGTATGTAGATAAACTTATGTGCCTTGCGCGCGTTGGTGATGAAAGTTTGTTGTAAAGGCTTGGAATGCGCCGTTTGTAATGGCTTGGCGCATCTCGCGCATTAAACTGAGATAATAGTGCAGGTTATGAATGGTATTTAATCTTGCCCCGAGAATTTCATTGACGCGTTGTAAATGATGTAGATAAGCGCGCGAAAAATGGCGGCAGGTATAACAAGTGCAGCTTGCATCGAGAGGGCGCGTGTCGTGTTTGTGTGCGGCATTGCGAATTTTAATATCGCCATAGCGGGTAAATAGCCAGCCGTTACGTGCATTCCGTGTAGGCATTACACAATCAAACATATCGATCCCTTGTCCCACCCCGTAGACTAAGTCTTCTGGGGTGCCCACACCCATTAAGTAATGGGGTTTGTGAGCAGGCAAGCGAGGGGCGGTATAAGCGAGGATGCGGGCAAAATCTTCTTTGGGTTCGCCAACCGATAAACCGCCAATGGCATAGCCGTCAAAATCGATATCTTCCAATCCTGCCAGCGAAGCTTCCCGTAAAGATTCAAACATGCCACCTTGTACGATTCCAAATAAAGCATTGGGATTATTTGCTGTGTGAAAGGCCTGGTACGAACGCTGCCCCCAACGCAGACTGAGTTGCATCGATTGTGCCGCGTCATCGAGAGAAGTGGGAACGCCCTGCGTGGCATAGGGTGTGCATTCATCAAATTGCATCACGATGTCAGCATCGAGTACGTGCTGAATATGCATGGAGATTTCAGGTGACAAAAATAATTTATCGCCATTAATCGGTGAAGCAAAGGTGACGCCTTCTTCATTAATTTTACGTAAAGCGCCCAGACTAAATACTTGAAAGCCGCCCGAGTCGGTCAAGATGGGTTTGTGCCATCCCATAAAACGATGTAAACCAAGATGTGCTTGAATGGTTTCTAGCCCTGGGCGCAGCCAAAGATGAAACGTATTACCTAAGACAATCTCCGCCCCCATATCGGTGAGCTCATTAGGGGCCATTGCTTTTACGCTGCCATAGGTCCCCACGGGCATAAAAACAGGCGTATCGACCGTGCCATGGATAAGGTGTACGCGACCGGCACGAGCGAGTCCATCACGAGAAAGTAGTTCAAATTTAAGCATAAGGTGTGCGTGTTAGGAGCATGGCATCGCCATAACTAAAAAAACGATAACGTTGTGCAATGGCGTGTGCATATGCAGCGCGCATCGTGTCATAGCCAGCAAATGCACAGACCAACATAAAGAGTGTGGATTTGGGTAAATGGTAGTTTGTAATCAATGCATCGACTACTTGAAAACGAAATCCTGGGGTAATAAAAATATTGGTTTCATCCTCACCGGCAACAAGTGTTCCTTGATGACGTGCAGCGCAGGCTTCGAGTGCGCGTAAGGCCGTAGTACCCACCGCAATAACCCGTCCCCCTATGCCCCGAGTGTGCGCAATAGCGTCCACCAGATCGCTTGGAATATGGTATCGCTCACTATGCATGGTGTGCGCCGCGATATTTTCAGTGCGTACCGGTGTGAAGGTGCCGGCACCGACATGCAATGTGAGAAAACGCTGGGTTATCCCCGTGCGCGTGATCTCTTGCAATAAGGTTTCATCAAAATGTAGGCCTGCTGTTGGTGCGGCGACAGCGCCCGGCGCTGCGGCATAGACGGTTTGGTAGCGCTGTTCATCAAAGGCCTCGGGTGTATGTGTGATGTAAGGCGGTAGAGGTAAGTGGCCGTGCTGTGTGATGAGCGCCAGCGCGTTGCCGGGAAATGTCACGGTAAAAAAATGACCGACACGTTCACCAATGGTGACCTGCAAGTGCTCGTTAAGCAGCAGTGTGCTGCCTGGTCGAGGCGTTTTTGATGCGCGGATTTGGCATAGGGCAGTGCACTGATCGGTGATGCGTTCAACCAATACTTCCACTTCGCCGCCCGTTGTTTTGCGACCCAGTAAGCGTGCGTTAATAACTCGTGTGTTGTTAAACACAAGCAGATCGTTGGCATGCAAACATTGTGGCAACGCTGTAAATATGCGATCCAAAAATTGGGGGGGATTACCCGAACTTACTTCAAGTAAGCGTGAGGCGCTGCGTTGCGTGAGGGCGTGCTGCGCAATTAACTCGGGAGGCAGATCAAAATCAAAGTCGGCTAGGCTGTACATGAACGCTATTTTATACGCAGGTTTGTGTATGGCCTATGGGTATTTTTGAAAATGGACAAGAAGAATTTTTTTGGGGGGTGTTTGTCCGCGGAGTGGCGTGATAGATAAAGAGAATGTATTTCATCGGCGGGCGATTTGATTAGAAGAAAACCATTGCATACCGTACTATGCCAGCCCATAGAATCGTGCGCGGTGTATTCACGGATCTGTTGATCAGCAGAGCGGGGGGGTATAGGCGGTAAGAAACATGTTGGGTTGTCCCATTTTGCCCTTCTGTGTTTTTATACAATCCAGTTTTTAGGTTTTGTATGCCTTGTTTTTAAACTGCTTACGATCGTTATACAAGGGTCTTACAAAGGAGAACAATATGGGAAGAGGTGTGCGTTTATCCGAAAAATGGTTTCAACGCGGGTTATGGATCATTGCGTTGATATTTGCTGGTTTTCTTACAGGTTTAGGTGGCTTAATCGTTAATGATTTGCCGCGTATTGAGCGGACATGGGTGATCGATGATGTATTAGATATGCGCATTATTTTGCCCTTGCGAACCCGGTTGGCTGTGCTTGAGAAAGCGCGTCTGAGTAGTCAAGATGAGCTAGATAAACAGCGACTTTTGTTAGAGGCGGCACAGCGTGATAGCGCTTTAGCACGTGAATCTTTTCGTACTTGGGTGGCTACGCGTCGAGCAACGACACGCGCCTTGGAAGATCCTGAGGTGATTAAGCGATCACATACACTTGATGAACTCGTGTTGCGTGAGCGTACGCTACAGCGACGTATAGAAGGGATCGATCAACAAGTATTGGTAGTAAAACAAGAGCGCACTTCACTAGCGACACGCTTGCGCGATCTAGAGAGCACAGCTCATCAGCAGTTGACTACTTTACAGCGACAACAGGAGCTACGTATTTTTGCTGCGCGCTTGGCATTTTCTTTGCCCTTATTGTTGTTAGCGGGTTGGTTGTTTCTCAAAAAACGTACAAGTGTGTATTGGCCATTTGTGTGGGGATTTTGTTTCTTCGCGCTCTTTACATTTTTTGTTGAGCTTGTACCTTATTTGCCCAGTTATGGTGGCTATGTTCGCTATGGTGTAGGTATTGTGATGACCTTTTTTATTGGTCATTATGCGACACGGGCACTCTCTCGATATCTTGAACAACAACGTGTGGCCGAGCAGCAGTCGGAGTTATTACGACGCGCTTTGTTGGATGATGAATTGGCGCAGGCGCGTATGGCGAAATCGGTATGCCCAGGTTGTGAGCGTCCTTTGCGTGTGGAGGGTGATAAGACTAATTTTTGTGCGCACTGTGGCATTTGTCTTTTTAATGTGTGTACAAAATGTACGACAAGGAAAAATGCATTTGATCGTTTTTGCCCTACTTGTGGTGTGACGGGTAAAGAAGATGCGCTTAATAAGATACCCGCTTAATTAAGAGAATCTTCTATCAATCACGAGGCCGAGTGTGTGCGGCGGTGGCTTTAGCGCAGCGTGTGCTTGTTAAAGGATGTTGAGTCAAGACAAAGGATGTGTACCAATAAAAAAGCGAATTAGGCGAGGGAAGATGCACGCGCAACGGATATCCGGGAGATGTATGCGCGTGCGATGGTTAATTAGCGACCTAATTTTTTGGCGACTGCTTGCCCATATCGTGGATCAGCTTGATCAAAGTGCGCGAGTTGCCGTTGTTGAATTTCTGTCGACACAGAGCGCATCGCATTAGCAATATTGGTAGTGAGGCGATCTTGTGCATCGGGCGTCATTAAACGAAATAAATCACCCGCTTGGCGGTAGTTATCCTCTTCGCTGCGACCATCAAATCGACCCGCCATACCTTGCAATGTCCATGCAGGTTCACCATGACCCATGTCGCCGCTGCCTGTGCCTTGTGCATCTACAGTGGCGTAATTAATTGTGCTGCCCCCATTGTCATCAAAGCGCATTGCACCGTCGCGTTGTTGGTTGTGCATGGGACAACGTGGACGATTGATCGGTAGATGTTGGTGATTGGTGCCGACACGATAAAGGTGCGCATCGTGATAAGCAAAGAGACGACCTTGCAGCATTTTGTCGGGTGAAAAGCCCATGCCAGGCACGACATTAGCAGGAGAAAAAGCGGCTTGTTCGACTTCGGCAAAATAATTTTCTGGATTGCGATGAAGGGTGAGTGTGCCCACAGGGATGAGTGGAAAATCTTTATGAGGCCACACTTTGGTGAGATCAAATGGGTTATTGTTTTGTTGTGCCGCTTGCGCTTCTGTCATCAATTGCACAAAGACATGCCATTTAGGAAAATCACCGTTTGCGATAGCATGAAAGAGATCACGTTGCGCGTAGTCCGGGTCTTCTCCGGCGAGACGTACTGCATCTTCGGCACTTAAGTTTTTAATGCCTTGCGCGGTTTTTAAATGCCATTTTGCCCATATGCGTTGACCATCTGCATTGATAAGACTAAATGTATGACTACCAAAACCATCCATATGACGATAACCATCCGGGGTGCCGCGATCCGAAAAAAGAATGGTGACTTGATGGAGTGACTCGGGTGCATGACTCCAAAAATCCCACATCATGGTGGCTGATTTTAGATGTGTTTGAGGATCGCGTTTTTGGGTATGAATAAAGTCGGGAAATTTAATCGGATCTTTGATAAAAAAGATGGGCGTGTTGTTACCAGTGAGATCCCAATTGCCTTCTTCCGTATAAAAGCGAATAGCAAATCCGCGAGGATCACGCTCGGTGTCGGCGCTGCCTCGCTCCCCACCGACGGTGGAGAAGCGCACAAAGATGTCTGTTTTTTTGCCAATACTTGAAAATAATTTGGCTTTGCTGTGTTGCGAAATATCATGTGTCACAACAAAAGTACCGTAAGCCCCCGAGCCTTTTGCATGGACAACACGCTCTGGGATACGCTCACGGTTAAAGTGTTGGAGTTTTTCCAGTAAATGAAAGTCTTGTAATAGTAAGGGTCCGCGTGGACCTGCGCTCAGTGAGTTTTGATTATCTGCAACGGGAATACCAGAAGTGGTGGTGAGTGAAGGCGCCGAGCTCATGAGGGATTTCCTTTTTGATAAGTAGACAGTGAAATTTAATTTGCCTGTGCAAATGCGCAGAGTACCTCTAGCCATAAATCTTTATGGCAGATTGGCACGATATTAGGTGTGTTTGTGTACATATTTGTCCTCATAGTCAGTTATGGCATTGAATCTACGGATTCAGGATTGATTAGTAAAGTTGATTATTTATATTAAACATATAGTATTTTTCTATTTGATAAATTTAAACTTTATAAAGAGATCGCGTTGGCACGGATCACCTGATTAATACGATGTCATCATGGTGGCGTGCTTGCTTGTGGATAGTGTGGGGTTGCAAGCGTGGCATAGTGGACTGTGTGGAGATAAGGGCACACGTGTTGGCTTAAGCGTGTTTGTGGTGCGATTTATATTTGATTTTTTGAATGATTTGCTATGGATATCCCTTCTGGGCAATTGTTGTCACGACCGCGTTCACGTTCTAGTGCTGTTGCACGCCTAGAAAAACTGGGATTGCATCGCGATATTGATTTGTTACTGCATTTGCCTTTACGTTATGAAGATGAGACGCAAGTATGGCCAATCCGACAAGCTCATATGCAAGCGGCGCCTGGTCAGGTATGGCAGGTGGAAGGTGTCGTACAGAGCAGTGAAATTATTTATCGACCTAGACGCTGTTTATTGATTCGCATCACAGATGAAGAGGATGCGCTGCACCTGCGTTTTCTTAATTTTTACAGTAGCCAAGTTGGGCAGATGGCAGTCGGAGTGCGTGTGCGTGTGCGCGGCGAAGTGCGAGAAGGATTATTTGGTCTTGAGATGGTTCACCCCAGCTATAAAGTAGTGGTGCAAGATGAGGTATTGCCACAGACTTTGACACCTG
>JADYYQ010000187.1 GCA_020853585.1 Ottowia sp. | reverse complement strand
TAACCGGCAGCGGAGACATTCAAGATTAGGTTACTTGTCTCCCGCTGCATTTACTAAAAAATTTCATGCAGCTTAAGTAGTTTTTTGAAATGCGAGTGTCCGTTATTGACAGTACACCTCAATATCTGCGTTCGTAAATCGTTACGGTTGTGGTGCAGACTGTTGGTTGATGTGTAGGGCAATGAAAGGGGTCGGGTATGTGTTGGGCTATCTACATAGCGCTCCTCCATACGCATAGGTAATACCACTTTTTGACTGTTGCGTATTACTTCAGCCAACTCTACATCGTGCTCAGGGTAAAGCATGTCTGGGTCACTGAGCATTAAATCAAGGCCAATTGCACGGGGTTGATCTTCAGCAATGCGACGGAGCAATTCGGCATGAAAATTGCGATGCCATGGGCGCGGGCCAAATAAAGAAAGGCTACGCTCATCAATCGCAACAATCACAATATCGTTATCGACGGCTCTAAAGTGGGCCGTAATAATGCGATCATAAAAAGTTTGGTCGATGCGCCCCAAGCCATCCGGTTAACACAAGTATGACCAATGTTAATAGGATTCTGTTGGCCTGATATGTGATCGGCTTGATACGGTAAAGCCGCTTAGGGATCAAGCCGTGGGCCTTTCTTGAACACTAAATATATGACCGAATATTGGACGTTGTTTTTTTAGGTCAAATAAATTGTGTGAAGCGTGATGTGGGGTGTATGTATTTGAGATAAAGGAATGGGAGATACTGCTTTGGTAAAGCGGAGTGTTCCCCTTAAGAGATTTTCTTAAGGGGAACACTCTGCTGTTGGTGTGCGGCATAGCAAAAGGCGCGCCTAGAGAACGTACTAGGCTAACGCCTTGCTTAGTCATGGTGTGGCAAACGACAGAGGGCTGGGCTAGGCTAACTGTACTCACGTGTTTAATTAAGGTGAGTACCCCAGATAAATCGACTTCGCTAAGAAAATCTCGGCTACTGCTGAGAAGATTATGCACGCGCATCATGGAACTAGACGGAGAGAACACCTTGTCTTAACGGCGATAGCTCAGGGGATTCGCCAGCTAGTTCAAGTCGATACCCAAGGCTGTAGACAGAGACTAAGCGAAAGCCATGTTCGGGCCGAATCATTAGTTTATTGCGCAAACGAGAAACGTGCGTGTCTATCGTACGCGTTGGGATATTTTCTTTTCCCCAAACTGATTCCAGCATATGTTTGCGCGATAAAAGCCGACCCACATTGCGAAATAAAAAGAGTGCAAGCTCATACTCTTTTTGCGTTAACTCCACAAGTTGCCCTCGTAACTGAACTTCGCGTACTCGGGTATCGACAGTGTAGACGCCGACATGAAAAGTTTCAGCGGGTAACTGTGGATAAGCACGACGTAACAATGCATTAACGCGAGCCATTAACTCGCCCCGCCGTATTGGTTTGACCATATAGTCGTCAGCACCGCAACTGAGTCCATCCACAATATCACGCTCATCGGCTCGGCCCGTGAGAAACAATATAGGAATATGCTCTTCCAAATTGGCGCGTACCCACTGGACGACTTCGGGTCCTGTTAAGTCTGGGAGTTGCCAATCAAGCACGAGTAGATCGTAGCTTTCCCTTTTTAATTGTCTCAATATGGATTTGCCATCAACAAAGATGTGACAGTCGTGTCCAGCGAAGGTCAAGATTTGCTGAACCATTTGTGCTTGATCCACATCATCTTCCAATGCGGCTATTCTCATCGAACTCATTTTTTGTCTCCCCTTATGTGCTCTAAATGGAGATGTCGCTGGGGGCGGTCATTTCCTGAGCGTAGTACTTATTTGTTATTGCAGGGGAGTGTAGAGCAACCTAGCCGAGAATGTGAGCGGATCGCGTTATTTGATCTTTTTTGACAATGGGGGAAGTTCAAAATTATAAAAATATGCTATGGAACGATTTTTTATTGACGTTTTTTTAAAATCGGCAAATTTCAAATTGAGTGAGAGGCTCACTATTTGATGAAAAATAGGTCGGCTGAGGGTGTCTTTAACTTTTAGTTATATTTTTTATGCGTAGACAAATTTTGCCAGGGACTTGACCTTATCGTGTTGTAGTTCATAACTTATATGATATTACGATATATTAGCAATACGGTTCGATGTTTTTATCTCTGTGGATTCTGCGCGCGCGTTTGTACCTTGATTGTGAAATAACGATGTTACTGTGACTGTCTTTTTTGGTGGGGTGTGTTGTGACTCGATGGTGAGTCGTTGCTACTGTGTGAGGGCGCTGCTGATATCCAGCTCGTTGCGTATAACCATCATGCATCACTTGTCTTGCTTGTGTGGAAGAGGTAGCTGTTGATACGCGATGGGATAGGTAATCGATTTGTTTGTGAGCGTTTTACAGATATGCGCTAAGCCTGGAATAGTGAAACTCTGCCCGGTACATATCTGTTCTATTTATAGATAAATCGATTGTAGATGCTGTTATTCGCTTATTAACTCTATCGCGAGGGCGGTGGCTTCTCCTCCTCCGATACATAAGCTTGCAATACCTCGTTGTTTGCCTTGTCGGCGTAATGCACCTAATAGCGTTGTGACAATACGCGCGCCGGAGGCACCGATGGGGTGGCCTAATGCGCATGCGCCGCCATGTACATTTAATTTATCCAGTGGGATTGCTAAGTCGTGCATGGCTGCCATGGGCACGACGGCAAAAGCTTCGTTGACTTCCCATAAATCAACATCACTTATTTTCCAACCGGTATAGGTTAGGATTTTTTGAATCGCGCCGATGGGCGCGGTAGTAAACCAAGCCGGTGCTTGTGATTGTGTACTGTGCTGGACGATGCGTGCGAGCGGTTTTTGGCCCAAGCGTTTGGCCGTTGACATACGCATCAGAAGTAAAGCGGCGGCACCATCGCTAATCGAAGAGGAGGAGGCCGCAGTGATTGTCCCATCGGCACGGAAGGCTGGTTTTAATTGGGGAATGGCGTCTAATTTGCTGCGTCTTGGGCCTTCATCGCTGTCAATTAATATATCCCCTTTTTTGTTGGGGACCTGGATGGGTGCCATTTCCCACTGTAGTGCGCCACTTGCTGTTGCTTGCTGCGCTCGTGTGACGGAGCGGGTGGCATACTCGTCTTGTTGTGCGCGTGTGAACTGGTATTTTGCCGCACAGTCTTCGCCAAATGTACCCATAGATCGTCCAGGTTCAGCGGTGGGTTTTTTTGTCTCAAAGCTATCTTCTAGACCATCACGCATCATATGATCGTAGAGCATGCCGTGTCCTAAACGATAGCCGCCTCGTGCTTTGGATAATAGGTAAGGCGCGTTACTCATGCTTTCCATGCCGCCTGCAATAATGATTTCAGCTGACCCGGCGAGCAACATATCATGTGCGACCATGATGGCGCGCATGCCAGAGCCACACATTTTATTGATAGTGGTGCAACTGGCTGTAAAGGGTAAGCCTGCTCCTAATGCGGCTTGGCGAGCTGGCGCTTGGCCTTGGCCGGCAGGTAATACACATCCCATTAACACCTCGTTAATTTGTGCTGCATCGAGTGTGCTGCGGCTCAGTGTTGCGGCAATGGCTGTGGCACCCAGTTGTGCAGCGCTAAGACTCGCTAGCTCACCTTGAAATGCGCCTATGGGGGTGCGTGCACAAGAGACGATAACGACAGGATCGAGATTAATGGATGTATTCATGTGCGCTTTCCTTTATGGTTTTTAGGGTGTTTCCGAGCGTATTTTTGATATGCTGTTTTGATAGCGTTGCGCTAGCATGTCAGCCGAGTTGATGCTGATTTCTAAATCACGTAATAAGCCATCTGCAAGTCCGTATACCCATCCATGGATGGTTAAGGATTGACCGCGATCCCAAGCATCGCATGCAATCGTGGTTTGGCAAACATTGACAACTTGTTCAATCACATTAAGTTCACAGAAACGATCATGACGTAGATGATGATCTGATATTTGCTCAAGATGAGTACGATGTTTTTCGTAGACATCTTGCACATGGCGTAACCAGTTGTCTGCGAGGCCAACGCGCGAACGGTTCATTGCTGCACCCACACCACCACAACCGTAGTGGCCCACAACCATAATATGTTCAACGCTAAGTACTTCAACACCAAACTGCATCACAGACAGACAGTTTAGATCAGAGTGAGCGACGACATTGGCGATATTGCGATGGACAAACATTTCTCCTGGTTCGAGGCCAACGATTTGGTTGGCGGGTACCCGTGAGTCTGAACAACCAATCCACAGATAGCGAGGCGCTTGTTGTTGCGATAGTCTGGAAAAATAGCTTGGATCTTGCGCAGTAATATGCGTTACCCATTTTCGATTGTTATTAAAAAGCGCAAGGAGATTATCGGTAGACATATTGATCGATAGGTTTTAACCCAAGGTGAATGCACTATTTACATAGTGTATGAGGACTACGAGGGGCTTACTGCATAGTGTTGCGGTTTGCCCCTCGTTATGTATGGATATACCTTACGTGATGAAGGTGAGGCGATGTCGTGGCGTACTATCGTCTTTTGTCACGCGATTTTTTAATAAGCCAGTCAAGCACATCAATCGTACGTTCTTTTGATCCATTTGTAATGGCTGGGGATGTTAAATATTTGCCTTGCACAATGACCGCAGGAACACTTTCGATACGAAATTCTTCGGTGATTTTTTTAGCCTCATTGACTTTTGTGGTGACGCCAAAGGAATCAAAAGTAGCACGAAATTGTTCGCGGTTAAGCCCATTTTTTTCGGCCCAATTGGTAATGTCCTCGACCTTCATAAAATGCCGGTAATCTTTTTGAAGCGTTTGAAATAATTTTTCATGGAGTGCATTTACTTTGCCCATTGCTTCGAGTGTGTAGTAAAGCCTGGTATGCACCAGCAATTGCTCATTAAAGGCAACGGGAATACGTCGTATGGTGACATCTTTGGATTGCTTTGCAATCCAGGGTTCGAGTACTTTTTCAAAGTCGCTGCAATGAGGGCAGCCGTACCAAAAAAATGCGAGCACTTCAACTTTGCCTTCGTTTTGTACAGAGGACACTTGGCTGACAATTTTGTAATCTTTATCAACAACAGGCTCCATCGCAAATGCTGGGTAGACCCAGTAAGTTAAAGTAAGTAGTAGCGCAATAAAAAAATTCTTCATCAATTTTCTCCTTCAGGGCGTCCTGTTTGTTGTTTGATTAGTAGCGTGTCGATTTTTGAAGCTAATAAATCTTCTCTTGTTTTTTCTGCGTCATTAAGAGAATGAAATGGACCGAGGCGAACACGGTAGTACTTTACTCCGCGTGTCAAATGTTCGCTAACATTGGCTTCGTAACCTTGAATAGCGAGTTGAGCGCGTTGTCTCTCAGCTTCGTCACGGGTGGTATAGGCAGCGATTTGCAATATATATGTGGGTGGTTTAGTTCCTGCGTCGTTATTGCGTGTGACAGGCGTGGGCACAGATTTGGTCGTAGTGCCTGATGCAGAAGGATTGGTCGGCGCAGGTGTGGGTACGAGCGTCTCTGTCGCTGCATCGGGTATGTCCGTGTCGCCTGTATTGGCATCGATGGATTTGCCATATAGCAATGCATTAGGGTCGGCTTCTTTACTCAGTGGGGCGGTACTCACATTTTTTGTGAGTGTCGGTGTGGGTGCGCGCAGAATATAAAAGGCAACGACAACTGCGATTAGTAGACCCACTATGAGTCCACTAAAAAAAATAAGTAAGGTGCGACCTCTTTTTTTCTCGGTAGATTGTGTGGTGCGAGATGAGCGACTATTCATAGCGTTTTAACGGCCCTTTTTTGAGTGGAAGCATTATACGAGTGCTTGCAAAATCGTAGGGACATACGCTGGGGGTGAAGACCAGCGTAGCTGCTTATTTTTCCCAGTTGAAGGCGAGGGGTTGATTTTACATGCGCTGTGGCGCGGATACGCCCAATAGGGAGAGTCCGTTAAACAATACGCTGCGTGTAGCGGCAAGCAGAGCCAAGCGCGCGTGTTTTATTAAAGGGTCATCTACTAACACCCGATCGGCGTTATAGAACGTATGAAAATCGCTAGCCAAATCTCTTAAGTAAAAAGCAATGCTATGCGGTGCTAGATTTTGTGCGGCTTCGGCTAGCATGTCAGAAAATCCCGCTAACCGTTGCATGAGAGCATCTTCTGATGGACTGCATAGCGGTGATACATCAGCTTGTGTCATCTGTGTTTCTTCTCCTCCCCATTGCGCTAAGATCGAACAGATTCGAGCATGAGCGTATTGGATGTAATACACCGGATTTTCATCGTTTTGCTTGCGTGCTAAATCGACGTCAAAGACAAACTCGGTATCTGCTTTACGAGAAATTAAGAAAAAGCGTACTGCATCTCGCCCACGCGTTAAGGTAGCGTCCCCCTCGGCTGTCCACTCTATCAAGTCTCTCAGGGTGACATAGGCACCTGCACGTTTTGATATTTTGACTTCGGCCCCCTCTCGCAAGACACGCACCATTTTATGAAGAACATAGTTAGGATAATCGGGTGGAATATGTAATCCTAATCCTTGTAACCCGGCACGCACTCGTGCAATCGTGCCATGGTGATCACCCCCTTGAATATTGATGACCTTAGTAAAACCACGTTGCCACTTAGCAAGGTGATAGGCGACATCGGGTACAAAATAGGTATAAGTGCCATCGGATTTACGCATCACCCGATCTTTATCATCCCCGTAATCTGTACTGCGTAACCACAGTGCTCCCTCTTGCTCATAGGTTTTTCCCGCTGCCCTGAGGGCGTTGACCACCCCTTCTACTTTGCCGTCTGTATACAGCGATGATTCTAGGTAATACTGATCAAAGTGGACACCAAACGCATGCAGATCGACATCTTGTTCGTGACGTAGATAGGCCACAGCAAACTGCCTTAGATTATCTATATCGTTTATGTCGCCCGTCGCGATAATGGGATTGCCATCCGCTGCGGCTGCGGTTTTTTTTGCGAGAAAATCAGTGGCAATATCTGCAATGTAATCGCCGTTATAGGCGGCGGATGGCCAGGTGGGATCACCGGGCTTAAGTCCTTGGCAACGTGCTTGTACAGAGAGTGCGAGCGATTGTATTTGTACACCGGCATCGTTGTAGTAAAACTCCCGGTGTACGGCCCAGCCTTGACTGGCCAATAAATTGGCGAGTACATCGCCTAATACGCCTTGTCGGCCATGGCCAACATGTAAGGGGCCTGTTGGATTAGCTGAGACAAATTCCAGGAGTACACGTTGTGGTGTTGTGTTGTGAATATGACCATATCTGGCTTGAGCAAGTAGCACTTTCTGTACGACGGCTTGTTTGGCTGAACGGCTTAGACGGAAATTTAAAAAACCAGGGCCGGCAACGTCAATACTGGCCAGTAAATCTTGAAGTGTGGTATCCGCTCGCAAAATGGCGGCAAGTTGTTGTGCAAACTCACGGGGATTAATGGCGAGTGTTTTTGCTAGCTGTAACGCGAGCGTAGACGCGCAATCGCCGTGTGCTGCGACTTTAGGGCGCTCTAACACCACGTTTGGAAACGGGACTGCGGGAGTAGGAACAATTTGAGTGAGGCCACGCGCAATGGCGTCGCAAAGTAAGTGTGTGTGTGCGGGCAGCATACCGTTTATCTATATAAAAACAACCTGCAATTGTAGCCTTTATATGCGCGTAATCTTGTTTGTGGGATCAATCAAGAGAAAAAGCGTATTGCATGGAGAGGGGCGCGTGATCGGAAAATTTTTGCTCTTTATAGATCAACGTGTTTTGTACGGTGTGTGCAAGCCCCGGTGTGGCAATTTGATAATCAATACGCCACCCAACATTTTTTTCATAGGCGGCACCCCGTTGACTCCACCACGTGTACTGCTCTGGGCGTGGATCAATATAGCGAAAAACATCCACGTAGCCACCCTCGTCAAATAAGCGTGTTAGCCACGCGCGCTCTTCTGGCAAAAAGCCGGAATTTTTTATATTACCTTTCCAATTTTTTAGATCGATTTCTTGATGGGCAATATTGATGTCACCACACAATACGATTTCTTGGCCATTGGCTTGCGCTGTTTTGCGTAAGTTGATCAAATACGGCATAAAAACATCGAGAAAACGAAATTTTGCTGCTTGTCGATCAGGGCTACTTGACCCTGATGGCAAGTAAACCGAAAGAATAATCAAGCGTGGAAAATAAAGGGCGACATAGCGCCCTTCGGCATCAAATTCATCGTTGCCAAAGCCAATTTGCACGTTTTTAGGGGTATGTCGCGTGTACAATCCGGTGCCGCTATAACCTTTTTTTTGCGCGTAATGAAAGTGTCCCTGGTAGCCGTCTGGCGAATGCAGTGTCGGGGTCATATCCGCGAGCTGTGCTTTTAATTCTTGCACACACAAAAAATCTGCGTCTTGCGTCGCAAACCATGAAAAAAACGCTTTGCGTTCTGCGGATCGGATGCCGTTTAAATTTGCGGTGATGATTTTGATCATTTGATTTTAAATTTCAGATAATGAGTCACAAAAATGCCACATACATTGAGCCGTGAATTTATTGATTTCTCTATTGAGATGGGTGTTTTGGGCTTTGGTGAATTTCGTACTAAAGCGGGGCGCTTATCGCCCTATTTCTTTAATGCCGGACGATTTTACGATGGCGCGAGCTTAGGGCGATTGGCGCAATTCTATGCGAAAGCGTTATTAGCTTCGTCACTTGACTATGACATGCTGTTTGGGCCAGCTTATAAAGGCATTACGTTAGCGAGTGCGACGGCGGTTGCTTTAGCGCAATGCGGTCGTAATGTGCCTTTTGCCTTTAATCGCAAAGAAGTTAAAAAACATGGGGAAGGCGGTATGCTGATTGGTGCCCCTTTGGCTGGGCGTGTGGTGATTATTGACGATGTTATCTCTGCGGGTACCTCTATTGGTGAGTCTGTCGATATGATCCGTGCTGCTGGCGCCATCCCTGTTGCCGTATTGATCGCTTTAGATCGTATGGAGCGGAGTGGGGACGAAAAAACGATTGGCGCGCTTTCAGCTATTGCTGCGGTTGAGCAACAATATGGCATACCGGTTTTTGCGATTGCTAAATTAGACGATATTCTTGTGTATTTGACCCATTGCCAGGATGCTGCGTTGAATAAATATTTGCCTGCTGTGCGTGAGTACCGAAGACGTTACGGTAGTGAGCCGGTGGATAATAGCGAAGGTATGGTGCGTAGTTAATACGTTTTGTGAGAATAAGTTATTTAATGAATAGGGCGTTTACAAAATAGATAGAATTTGCTACATAACGCGCAAATAATATTAATTTGTTGATTTTATTGAGTGGATGGATAGAAAATGAGTACATCAATTCGTTTAGCCACAGATTGGTTTGGTTTTTGCGGGCAGTTGCAGCCAGACGATTTGCAGGCAGTTGCTCAGCAAGGATTTTGTTCTGTTATCAATAATCGCCCTGATGGCGAAAGGGGTGATCAGCCTACTGCAGCCGATATTGGCGCAGCAGCGCAGTCCGCCGGCCTTACTTATGTGCATTTTCCAATTGAGTCGGGTGCGCCTATCCTCGAGGAAAATATATTAGAAATGAAACGTTTGGTGGAGATTTTGCCAAAACCTATTTTGGCATTTTGTTTTTCAGGCGCACGTTCAAACTATATTTTTCAGCTAGCGCTAGCTCCAGCATAGGACGAGGGGTTAATCAGCCTTTCCATTTTTTTGTGCTAAATACGTTGCTCCTTTGCTAAAGGTTAAAAATATTTAGCGCAAGTTTAATTTTTTTCTTCAAACTTAGCTCTGCCTATTGACCGACAGTGTTGAACGCATTTAACCTGCGCTTTACCTGCGAGAATGGTACGTGGGTAAAACGCGGAAAAACCTGGGGAAACTCAAGTGAATCGGCGCGTTGTTTAGATTAATGTGCTTAGCACACTGTTAAAATTTTGAGGAATGTAATATGGCAACTGGTACCGTCAAGTGGTTCAACGACGCGAAAGGCTTTGGTTTTATCACCCCGGACGATGGTGGCGAGGATTTATTCGCACACTTCTCTGAAATTCGTTCAGATGGGTTCAGATCGCTTAAAGAAAACCAAAAGGTCACTTATGATGTAAAAACAGGGCCAAAAGGAAAACAAGCGGCTGATATTAAGCCTGTGTAAGCGGGAAATTTTGGTTTGCACGCACCACGCCGTCTTTAGCGTTTTGTCTGCTTGACCTATGTTTGATAAAGGTCGCCGGCCATGATTATTCTGGTCGGCGACCTTTTTTTAGAACGCGGGGATGATCGCGCCTTTGTATTTTTTCTGAATAAACGCTTTTGTTGCTGTCGATTGAAGCGCAGTGATTAATGCCGCTATCTTTGCGCTGTCTTTGTTGTCTTCGCGGGCAACTAACAAGTTTGCATAGGGAGAAGATTTGCCATCCTCTATAAATAATGCATCGTGCAGTGGATCAAGCTTTGCCTCAATTGCGTAGTTTGTGTTGATCAAGGCGAGGCCTACTTGATTGAGTACACGCGGTAGCATCGCCGCTTCTAATTCGCGAAAGCGTAGTTTCTTGGGATTGTCGATAATATCCTTTTGCGTGGCGGAAATATTGTGCGCATCTTTTAGCTTAATAAAGCCTTGTTGTGCTAGCAATAGCAGCGCGCGCCCAGAGTTGGAGGGATCATTGGGGATGGCGACGACTGCTCCGTTTGGGATTTGGGCGCTACTTTTATATTGATGGGAATAAGCGGCCAAGGGTTCGATATGTATTTTTGCAACGGCGACTTCAATATCACCTTTATGATTTTTTTTAAACTCGTTGAGATACGGTTGATGTAAAAAGAAATTACCATCCACGCGTTTTTCATTGGTCTGTATGGCGGGTTGAATATAGTCGGTGAAAATTTTGATTTCGAGCGCAATGCCTTGTTTTGCAAGCATTGGTTTTACAAACTCGAGAATTTCGGCTTGTGGAGTGGGCGTTGCCGCGATCACCAGTTTTTCTGTGGCTTGTACACCCCCTATGGCCAGATAACTTAACGCTGCAATAAGAAGAATGCGTGATTGTTTAAACATAAAATACCTTTTAAGAGTAGAGAGAATTATTTGCGTGTGAAATGCGTGACAAGACGATCGCCTAGCGATTGCAGTAGCTGCACAAGGGCAATTAAAACAATCACGGTGACAAGCATGACTTCGGTTTGAAAACGTTGATACCCATAGCGAATAGCGAGATCACCTAAGCCACCTCCGCCGATAACACCTGACATCGCAGCGTATGACATTAAGGTGATGGCGGTTACTGTTGTGGCTGCAATTAACCCAGGCAATGCTTCGGGCAAAAGGGCGCTGAAAATAATTTGGTATGTTTTGGCGCCCATTGCCTGACATGCTTCGATGATGCCGTGATCGATTTCCCGTAATACGTTTTCGACCAAGCGCGCAAAAAAAGGCGCGGTAGCGATCACTAAAGGTGGAATAGCCCCTTCCACACCTAATGATGTGCCAACGAGCAGGAGGGTGAAGGGAATCATGACGATTAGCAAAATAAGGAATGGTACGGAGCGTAGGATGTTGACGACAAAAGACAGCACCAGGTAAATCCCGGGTAGTGGGCGAAATTTCGTTTCGCTCGAAAGAAACAGCAAAATGCCTAAAGGCAGGCCGATGAGAAGCGTAAAGAGTAATGAAATGCCGGTCATCAACAGTGTTTCGAGTGTGGCGGTACTTATGTCGGACCAATTGATAATAGATAAATCAATCATTGCAATACCTCGTGGTGTACGTGTTGCTCATCAAATGCGGCGAGTGCGCGCGCAATATCTTGAGAAGTGCCGCCTAGTTCAATTAAGAGTTGTCCATAAGGTGTGTCTTTGATATGGCCAACTGTTCCTTGCAGTATGGTGATTTGCGCGCGGGTGGCAGTCGCTACATGGCTAAGGATAGGTTGATAAGCGGCCTTACCCATAAAAGTCAAACGCACACGTTGGCTTCCTGCGGGTAGATCATGCAAAGAGGCATTGTCCTCGCTTAGTGTATGACTTTGTGCGACAAGACTCTGTGTGGTGATATGGTGTGGATGCAAAAACACTTGTGCAACGGTGCCTGACTCTACGATTGAGCCGGATTCAATGACGGCCACACGATCACAAATGGAACGAATAACGTGCATTTCGTGCGTAATAAGAACGATGGTGAGTCCGAGTTCGCGATTAATATCTAACAGTAAGCGCAATATCGATTGGGTGGTTTGTGGATCCAGTGCGGAGGTGGCTTCATCGCACAGCAGCATATGTGGGTAATTGGCTAATGCGCGTGCAATGCCTACGCGCTGTTTTTGCCCGCCTGATAATTGTGATGGATACTGATCGCGGTGGGCTGATAAACCCACTAACGCGAGTAACTCATTTACCCGCTGAGTGCGCTGTGTTTGTGTGTATTGACCGGTGATGATGAGTGGCCAACAGATATTTTCTGCTACTGTTTTTGCATTGAGTAAATTAAAGTGCTGAAAAATCATACCAATGCGTTGTCGCAAAAGACGCACAGCTTGCTGATCAAGTCGAGTGATATCGGTGTCTTCGATGAAAATGCGCCCCTGTGAGGGATGCTCAAGTAAGTTGAGTGTGCGAATTAAAGAACTTTTTCCCGCGCCAGAGCGGCCAATAATGCCAAAGATTTCTCCTTGGTGAATAGTGAGGTTGATATTGTCGAGGGCGGTAATAGTACGGCCCTCGACCTGATATGTTTTATGTAAGTTCTCAATACGAATCACGGAAAATTCCAATTAAATATTGATACAAAAGATCGAGGAAAAGTGTAGCAAATACGATTTCGATGAGGGCAGCTCGGTGTCTTGTTAACAAAGGGGCGAATAAATACAGCGTGTGTTTTTAGTGAGATGCCCAACTTAAGCATTCAGAACATCGGTGCGCGCACATGCGAAGCTATGTGCGTGAGTGCCCCTTATTTACAAGAGGACAACCTTATTTGCTAGAGGCAGTGACGCATTCGAAATGCGCTAGAACGGAAGCGTGTTTTAAGAGATCCATCGCACGGATAAGATAAATGGATAAGGGGGGGTTGCGCTATTTGCATTTTATTTTCCGATACAAAATCGACTAAAAATAACGCCTAACAAGTCATCGCTTGTGAACTCTCCGGTAATGTAGCTTAAATGAATTTGGCCTAAACGCAATTCTTCTGCGAGCAAATCAAGCTCAGTGCCGGTATGAAGATACGTTGTGGCTGTGTGAAAATGCGTCGCTGCTTTATCAAGTGCTTCTATATGTCTTGCGCGTGCTGAAAATAAGCCTTCGGTTCCCTCTTGCCAACCAATAATCTCGAGTAGTTGCTCACGCAGTGTGTGCATGCCTTCCCCTGTTTTTGCCGATACAAACAGAATCTGTTTGTCATTAGACGTCAATGGGACGGGGAGTAAATCAATTTTGTTGTAAAGCTGTAATACGGGCGTCGTAGGCCGTAATGCGGACAGAATGGCCAGGTCAATAGGGTCACCCATTTGGGGTTGAGTCGCGTCACGTAGATGTAATACGACATCTGCACGAGCGATACTTTCCCAACTTCGCGCTATGCCAATACGTTCAACTTCATCTTCGCTTTCGCGTAAGCCCGCAGTATCAATAATATGCAGAGGAATGCCATTGAGTTGGATGCTCTGTTTTAATTGATCACGCGTTGTGCCGGCAATAGGCGTCACAATGGCAATATCTTCTCCTGCCAATAAATTCAGCAATGATGATTTGCCTACATTCGGTTGGCCGGCCAGTACCACAGTGACCCCTTCGCGCAGCAATACCCCTTGTTTGGCTTGCAACATAATGGTGTTTAAGTTGGCATGTATCGAGGTAAGCTGTCCTTGCGCATCGGTGCGAGTTAGAAAGTCGATCTCCTCTTCAGGAAAATCGAGAGTGGCTTCAACAAGCATACGTAAGTGAGTTACTTTATCTACCAAGTCGTGGATCGCGCGTGAAAACACACCACTTAGGGAGCGTGCTGCGCTACGTACAGCGCGCTCAGTCCCTGCTTCGATAAGATCGGCAACTGCTTCTGCTTGTGCTAAATCTAGTTTGTTATTGAGATAGGCACGTTGCGTAAATTCACCCGGTTGTGCAAGTCGTAGCCCTATTGCGGCGCCCACGTCTAAACAGCGACGCAATAATAACTGCAAGACCATGGGCCCACCATGCGCTTGTAGCTCTAAAATATGCTCGCCTGTATAAGAGTGGGGCGAAGGAAAAAATAATGCAATACCGCGGTCAATCACTTCATTATCTTGATCTAAAAAAGCAAGATATGTGGCGTGGCGCGCAGGCAAAATTTGCCCACAGATGGCGTGCATTAGGCAACTCAAATCGTTACCTGATGCGCGAATAATGCCAATACCACCCCGTCCTGTTGCTGTCGCAATGGCAACAATAGGTGAAGTGGGGATGGTGGCGTGGGTCACCTTATTTTTTCTGAGGAATAATTTTGTTCTTTGGCTGTCCGCTCATGCGACTGATTTGCCATTGTTGAGCGATCGACAAAATATTGTTGACGACCCAATAGAGAACCAAGCCTGCGGGAAAGAAAAAGAACATAACCGAAAACACTAGCGGCATAAACAACATAATCTTTGCCTGAATGGGGTCTGGCGGTGTTGGGTTTAGCTTGGTCTGAATAAACATAGACACGGCCATAAGAACTGGCAGCACATAATAAGGATCAGGGGATGATAAGTCGTGGATCCATCCTATCCAAGGTGCATTGCGCATTTCAACCGATGCAAGTAGCACCCAGTACAAAGCGATAAATACAGGTATCTGGATAAGGACGGGGAAACAGCCACCGACGGGATTAATTTTTTCGGCGCGGTAAAGCTCCATCATGGCTTGATTTGTTTTTTGTGAATCGCCTTTATGACGTTCGCGCAGCGCGACGATGCGTGGCTGCATTTCTTTCATACGCGCCATAGAGCGGTAACTTGCCGCAGAAAGTGGGAAAAAAACCAGCTTGATTAAGACAGTGAGCGCCACGATAGCCCAGCCCCAATTGCCCAGGATCGCTTGTAATTTTGCTAACAACCAAAACAACGGTTTAGCGATGACAGTCAACCAGCCGTAGTCTTTTACAAGCTCTAAGCCGGGTGCAGTGGCCTCTAATAAATGCTCTTCTTGCGGACCAACAAACAAGCGTGCGTCGAGTGTTTTGCTGTTGCCTGGTGCGATTTCGCCAAAGGTTTGTTTGATGCCTGCACGGTATAAGTTATCGGCTATTTTTTCGACGTAAATATTGCGCTTTTGCTGTGGGTCTGTGAGCCATGCCGAGGCAAAATAATGCTGTGCCATACCTACCCAGCCTGGTTCGCCCGGGGCGATTTCGTGCGGGTAATGTGCTTTGCCTTTGTCGATATCTTTAAATTCTATTTTCCCGAATTTTTCTTTGTCGGTATAGGTAACGGGACCCGTGAATGTGCTGTAAAAACTACTCTCATCGATTTTGCTGCTATCGCGTACAAGCTCCAAATAAAGAGTGGGTGTTACCGTTTGCTTACCTTGATTCAACACTTGAAAGCGGGTATCAATCAAATAACTCCCCCGCTTAAATACATAAGTTTTGATAAGCTTTAAATTATTTTTTTCTGCTTCTAAATGAAACTCAAGCGAATCGCTTCCTGGGATTAATTCGCGCGTACCCGGTTGGACTTGAAATAACGTGTTGTGATTGGGTAGCTCTGCTGTATCAACTAAACCCGAGCGTGCCAGATAAGTTTGCGCACTATTGCGCTGAAATAAGACAACGGGCTGCCCCTGCTTATCGAGCTGGTGCAGGAGCTCTAAGCGAACTAAGCTGCCGCCCAGGGTGTCGATTTGCGCGCGGACTGTATCCGTGACAATCGTGATTCGATCACCTTGTAGCGCTGCGGTACCTGCCGGTGCAGCGTGATTTTGCGCGGATGCCACTGGGGCGGGTAATGTTGATAGATTGGGTGCAGTGTTTGGCACGGTCTGTGTAGCTGACCCTTGAAAAAAGAGGGGAGGCAGACCATTGCTGCGTTGCCAGTTGTCGTGCAGCATAAGTAGTGAAACAGCAAGAACCACCCACAAAATAGTACGTTTAATGTTCATTGTCTTGAGCTTAACTTGATTAATGTAAAGGTCGCTTGCGGCGATTTATTTCTGCGTGTGGAACCAGATCAATTCCGCCCGCACAAAAAGGGTGGCAACGGCAGAGGCGATGCACAGTTAATATCACACCTCGTATTACGCCGTGCACAGTGATTGCTTCTTGAGCATAGTCAGCGCAGCTTGGGTAAAAGCGGCAGCAGTTCCCTAGCAAAGGGCTTAATATCATTTTGTACACATGTAAGCAGCGTAAAAACAAGCGTTGCAAAAAAGATAAGCGCTTTGGTAGGTGGACCACTTGACGTTTCTTTCTCAATCTTTAAGAGATGCGGGTGTGGGCAAAATTCAACAAAAGTGTGAGCTCGTCCCGACAATGTCGCCTTATGAGTGAGCGACTGGAGAATTGTAAGCGAGGAAAACCTTTACGTAAGCGTAATAAGACATCCACTGATCCCAAAGTAGACGCTTTGTGCCTAAATAAATCACGCGCAATTCGTTTAATCAAATTGCGCTCTACAGCGCGCTGGCATAAACGTTTACTGACAACCAACCCAAGCCTTGCATGTAAAAAATCATTTTTA
>JADYYQ010000186.1 GCA_020853585.1 Ottowia sp. | reverse complement strand
TAACCGGCAGCGGAGACATTCAAGATTAGGTTACTTGTCTCCCGCTGCATTTACTAAAAAATTTCATGCAGCTTAAGTAGTTTTTTGAAATGCGAGTGTCCGTTATTGACAGTACACCTCACTTTTATCAATGTTTGCTTTTCCAGGTGCGCCATTGTTTTGGATAGCTCGTCTGAAGAAGCGTAGCGCTGCCGCCTTATTGCGCTTGGATGTTAGAAGATAGTCGATGGTATCACCAGCTGTGTTAACTGCACAACATAGATATTTCCACTCGCCTTTTATTTTGATGTAGGTTTCATCCATGCGCCCGTTTCTTACTACAGGACGCTTATGTTGGCAAAATCTTTTTGCAAACAAATGAATAAGCTTGAGCACCCAGCGATGTATCGTAGAGTGATCGACTGAGATGCCTCGTTCCTGCGTCATTTCCTCTACATTACGCAAACTTAGTGAATAGGCAATATACCAAGGTACCGTAACCAAAATTACATCAATTGGATAATGCACCGCTTGAGCACCTTCGCGAGGCAGGTGATAGCTGTTTCTTCAATTATCTACCGCTTTTCATCTCTTTAGACCCTCTTCTCTTATACGAGGCAGTTTACCAAATTGCTCTAATGCGACAGAACCCGATGCCGGATAGATGCGGCCCTCTTTAATCCACACAGGTGGGCCGTCAGATAGGTAAATCTAGCGTAATGAAAAACGACGGAGAAATTGAATTGATCTGACTAACTACTTGCGGGTAATCTTTAATACATCACGATTATGCCTAAGGGTTCGGATAATCTTTGCTAAATGAACGCGGTTATAGACTTGCAACACAAACTGCATATGTGCTTCTTCTTGTTCCCCACCTTCTTCCGTTGAAATATGCGAAATATTAACGTCGGCCGCCGTAATACCTGCGGCCACACGTGCCAATACTCCGCGTTTATTACGTGCTAACAAGCGTATCAATACATCAAATGCACGCGTCGGATGCTCTGCCCACGCAACATCGGTCCAACGATCAGGATCTCGATGATGAATACGCAAAGCCACTGGGCAATTATGCTGATGTATCTCTAATCCATCGCCTTTACCCAAGTAACCCGTAATATCGTCCCCTGGAATCGGGCGACAGCAGGTCGCAAATGTCACCGACATACCTTCACTACCATTCACCAAGACGGCTTGATCACGGCCAGAAGCACCTTTATCTAATGCCGTACCTGATTCTTGCAATAAAATACTGACGCGCTTAGCAACAATAGCGGCAACACGATGCCCTAAAGCAATATCGGTGTAAATTTCATCGCGCCCCTTCACCCCACTCCAGTGAAATAGTTTGTCCCATATCTCGGAACTCAACATCTCCGGAGTCACGCCCAAACTACGCAAAGCTTGATCAAAAAGACGCTCGCCCAAGGCAACGGACTCTTCCATATGAACTGACTTAAGGGCATGCCGCAATGCAGAGCGCGCCCGCCCACTCCGTAAAAATCTTAACCAAGCGGGATTGGGGCGGGAATGCGGCGCCGTCAGCACTTCAACGATATCGCCGTTTTTAAGCTCGGTACGTAGGGGCAGCAACTCGTTATTAATTTTGATGGCAATACATTGATTGCCCAAATCACTGTGTACCGCATAAGCAAAATCAAGCGCTGTAGCACCTCGTGGTAAGGCGCGAATTTGACTTTTTGGCGTGAACACGTAAACAGCATCAGGAAATAAATCAATCTTGACATGTTCAAGAAACTCTTCTGAATTACCCGACTGACTTTGGATATCAAGCAGCGACTGTAACCAATGGTGGGCACGACTTTGCACATCACTGAGCATGGCTACACCATCTTTGTACATCCAGTGCGCAGCCACCCCCGCCTCGGCAATTTCGTGCATTGCTCGGGTACGTACCTGAAACTCAATAGGCATCCCAAAAGGGCCGACTAATTTAGTATGTAAAGACTGATAACCATTGACCTTGGGGATGGCAATATAGTCTTTGAATTTACCGGGCATTGGTTTATACAAAGCATGCAGCACGCCAATCGCGGTATAACACTGCGTCCACGACTCGACTACCACACGAAAACCATATACATCTAATACTTGCACAAATGACAGACGCTTATCTTTCATTTTTGTGTAGATACTGTGTAAACTTTTCTCTCGCCCAGACAGCTCAACATCAATATGTGCGTCAGACAACGCTTTTTTGACACTTTCCAGAATTTTGCTAATCACCTCACGTCGATTACCGCGTGCGGCATTAAGCGATTTTTCTAAAGTGAGATAGCGAAAAGGGTAAGCATAGCGAAAACTTAGATCTTGCAACTCACGAAAAGTGGTATTTAAACCCAAACGATTGGCGATTGGCGCAAAAATCTCCATCGTCTCCGCCGCCACACGTTTACGCTTAACAAGGGGCATATGCCCTAGCGTGCGCATATTGTGTAAACGATCAGCCAGTTTCACAAGAATGACACGGACATCGCGTGCCATCGCCAAGAGCATTTTTCGGAAGTTTTCTGCTTGCGCTTCTTCCATGCTGCTAAATTCCAACTTATCTAGCTTGGTCAAGCCATCAACCAATTCAGCCACTTTAGAATCAAATTTTTCTGCTAACTCTTGGCGGGCAACGCCTTGGTCTTCAATCACATCATGCAACAGCGCAGCCATAATAGATTGCGCATCCAACTTCCAATCCGCACAAATTTCAGCAACGGCAACAGGATGCGTAATATAGGGCTCACCACTTTGACGGTATTGCCCTAAATGCGCCTGATCGGCATATTGAAATGCTTCTTTAACAAGCTTGCGATCAGCAGGCTTTAGATAAGACAACTTAGCAACCAACGCAGCAAGCGAAACAACTTCTTGCTTACGGGGTGCAACCGGCTGAGAAGTGGGACCAAATAAACTGCGATGAGACAACGCTAAAACAGCATCGATAAATCGTGCATGACCTGTTTTATTTTTATCGTCAGCAGCTGCATCAGGCTGTGCTTGATCAGCCTTCTGCGCAGATTTTTTTTTGCTCAGAAAGTGGGGCTTGGACACCGGACCATGAGTAGTCATTTTCGCAAACGATTGCGTATTACGTCACAGATAGGCCAAGGGCCAAACCTCATAAAAAGCTAGAGAGGAACTTTACTTAACATTTCGATCCCAACACGACCACTTGCAATTTCGCGTAACGCGATAACGGTGGCTTTATCATTCGCGTTAATTTTAGGGGCATGGCCTTGTAATAGCTGACGTGCACGATAAGTAGCACACAACACCAAATCAAATCGATTAGGGATTTTTTTTAGACAGTCTTCAACAGTTATACGTGCCATCGGGCATCCTTAGTGGATAAAAAAAATCAGGGAATTCGTTCATTTTAAACGATTACATAAAACTTTCTTTTCTTTGATGCAAATGCTTGCTTAAATGAAGCGTAGAAAGGAGCAAAAACACCAAGCAAAAAGTACGTTTAAATCTTAAGATAAAGGCAGTCAAATCACATACAGTCACATCTTTATTTGTACACAATATCTACTACGATTTTGAAAAATTAGCGGTGCATCTCCGCACCAGGAGAAATGCCGAGTTGTGCAAACAATTCCATATGCTTAATACGCTGCGAGCTAGTACGTAGACGTGTGGCAATCACAATACTGTGCAAAGCCTCTAAAGCACGATCAAAATCTTCATTAATCAATACATAATCCGCTTGCACTGCATGGGCAATTTCACTGCGTGCCGCCAATAAGCGCCGCGTGATAATTTCAGGTTCATCCTGACCCCGTTTTTTTAATCGCTCTTCTAACGCGTCTAGTGATGGCGGCAAGATAAAAATCTCCGTTGCATTGTGAAAATGTTGCCGCACTTGTCGCGCACCTTGCCAGTCTATTTCCATTAGGACATCCGCCCCCGCCCGCATTTGTTGTTCTATCCAAATACGTGAGGTCCCATAAAAATTAGCGTGTACTTCGGCCCACTCAAAAAACTCATTAGCTAGCTGTCTCGCTTTAAATTCAGCCACACTAATAAAGTGATATTCGCGTCCATTTTGTTCTTGCACGCGTGGTAAACGTGTTGTGTAAGACACCGACAAACAAATATCCGCGTCTTGCGCCAATAAAGCATTGACCAACGAAGATTTTCCTGCCCCAGAGGGGGCAATCACCATAAATAAATTACCGGGGTATGTTTTGTCAACTTGAGAAGATGTGCTCATCATTTATTTTTTATAAAAATTATTCAAGATTTTGCGCTTGTTCACGCAACTGCTCGATCAGTAATTTTAAATCAATTGCTGCATTAGCTAATTCAATCGCCGTCGCTTTCGACCCCAAGGTATTCGCTTCACGATTTAATTCTTGCATCATAAAATCAAGGCGTTTACCAATCGGAGAATGGCTATTTGACAAAATATGCCGGGTCTCACGTAAATGCGTCTCTAGTCGTGTGAGCTCTTCTGCCACATCAATACGCATACCGTATACCGTCACCTCTTTGCATACACGCTCAAGTAGCTCTTCACGATTATCAATAAAGGTCTGCAAGGCATGATTTAATTTTTCTGTTAATTTTTGCTGATGCTGCACAAGTAATATTGGCACCAACGGTGTCAATTGCTTAACAATTTGCAACATCGACTCAACGCTCTCTAACATCCGCGCAGTCAACGCAGTGCCCTCGCGAAGACGCGTTTCACACAACTGTCCTAATGCCTTTTGTACACCATCTAACATGGCCTCAGCAAGTACTTCATCTTTTAGACAAGGTTCGCGTAGCAGCCCAGGCCAACGTAAGACATCGCTCATACGTAAAGCTTCTAACTGAGGAAAATAACCCTGAACAGCATGTGTAAGCTGTTGAATTTTTTTAAGCACCGTATCATCTAAAGCACTCGCCAATATCGGCAAATCAGGCCTCTGCAATTGCACGCGACATTCCACTTTGCCCCGATTCACTGTACGTGTAATCTGCTCACGCAGCATCGTTTCGAAAGAGCGGCATTCATCAGGCATACGAAATGTGATATCGAGAAACCGCGCATTTACGCTGCGCAATTCAATCAATAATAAAGCGACGGCTTGTGTTGCCTCACCCTGAGTATCACTCAAAGAAACAGCGCACTGAGCCTCGCCATAACCGGTCATACTAAAAATAGTTGTCTTCATAAAGGCAGGGAAAAGAGTCCGATTGTAAGTCATTCACTGGCGTACCGTATCGTCGCCCTACACACGCTAAGCATTAAAAATCGTTTTGACAGGATCTCTGCCCTGCGCATGTAGACATTATTCTTATAGATAACTGCGGTATGCTGCGCGACTTACACGATAGGCCATCACTTAACTTAATTGGCTCACTTTTTTCTTAATGCGCACACTGAATCAGTTGCGATGATGTTTTATTTTTTCGGATGGAGCTTTCTTATGCGGCCAAGCGGACGACTCGCCAATCAACTGCGCACTGTGCGTATTACGCGCAACTACACCTGTCATGCAGAAGGTTCTGTGCTGATCGAATTTGGGCAAACCAAAGTACTTTGTAATGCCAGCATACTCGAGAAAGTCCCCCCCCACCAACGTGATTCAGGCGAGGGTTGGGTGACTGCGGAATATGGCATGCTGCCTCGTGCAACTCACACTCGTAGTGATCGCGAAGCAGCACGTGGAAAACAAAGTGGACGTACGCAAGAAATTCAACGACTTATTGGCCGCTCGTTACGCGGCGTGTTCAATCTTGCACATTTAGGTCCACGCACACTCCATTTAGACTGCGATGTAATTCAAGCGGATGGGGGCACACGCACCGCCGCCATTACCGGTGCTTATGTCGCCGCACACGATGCTATCGCATACCTTATCAAACAAGGACTGATTCACACCACACCTATTCGTGAATCTGTTGCGGCCATCTCTGTAGGTATCTACCAAGGCCAAGCGGTACTTGATCTGGATTACGAAGAAGATGTGCAATGTGATACCGATATGAATGTAGTGATGACCGCATCAGGCGGCATCATAGAAATTCAAGGAACAGCAGAAGGTGCCGCATTTCAACGATCAGAAATGGATGCTTTAGTTACCCTTGCGCAAGCAGGTATTGGGACATTAATCCAAGCACAACGCGAAGCACTCGGCCTCATTAAATAAAGAGTGCGCTTGAATCATAATCTTATCTCTCAATAATATTTTTATGCCAGCCCGACACCCTTTATTGCCGTGGGATAACTTGCGTATACCCACGGAGGCTAAAAACCGCTCTTCTTGAGAAAACCTTCGCATAAAAAAAGCATTGCATCATTTACGGCATACGTACCCTACATCGTTACGTGATGCTCTCTGATGTATGCGTACCGCTCGTTGCGAGAAAGAAGTCCGGCTACGCGAAACAGAACGTTCTTTTGTTGTTGCCCCTTTTTCCCCTGTACTTTATATATTTGGATGTGTGTGCGCCGCGGATCTTGTCTTTTTATCTCGCCTTGCCTTTTTACCCCGGTCACGCGATGCCTACCTCTTTCTTTTAAAATCAGCGTGCAGTAAAAAAACGCAAACCTAACAAAAAGCTACGCTTTTTTTGCGACAAGACTTAAGCACTATGAATATCAGCAGGGCGTATCAATTTTTGCAGCAATGGGGTGAGCAATAACAAAATAAGACCACATGTCCCACATGACAAAACTAAGAACCAGTAAAGCGGTATGCCAGAACCCACCAACCAGCTTTCCAACACCCCCGATAGATAGCTACCTGCTGACATCGTGACAAACCATAATCCCATTGTTAAACCTGCCAATCTTGCGGGCGCAAGCTTGGAAACCATCGATAAGCCAATGGGCGAAAGCATCAATTCGCCGATCGTCGTTAACACATACACCACTAACAGCCATTGTGGCCCTACTTTGCCAAAAAGCTCAGCACGCTCTTGCGCATAAGCCATCACAATAAAAGCAAGGCCCGCAACCATCATACCCAAAGCAAGTTTTGCGGGATCAGGCATCACCCAGCGAGAAGCCAACTTAACCCATGCTGCCGCAAAGAGCGGTCCCAATAAAATGATCGCTAGTGGATTAATCGATTGAAACCATGAAGCAGGCACTTCAAATCCCAATACATTACGATCAGTCAAGGTATCCGCAAATAAATTAAGCGTGCCGCCCATCTGTTCAAAGCTCATCCAAAATACAACAACAAATACCACTACGACTGCAAGCATAAGCATCACTTTGCACTCCGCCCAGCTTAACGAAGCGACCGTGCGAACATTTTGTTTACTCAAATAACGAGGCACGACAAGTCCTATCCCTAAAATCAGTAGACCCATCACAAAGCGAGACCAGAGTGATAATGCCGCCACCGCAGTAGACACCACCGGCCACACTGCCAGCACGATATAAACAGCGATAACACCGAGTAATGTTAACCAAGTAATGCGCCGCCAATCGTTGGCATCCATACGAAGCTGACCTTTGCGCAAACCCACTTGACCGAGCAAATTTTGCCACCGTAACAAAATAAAAAGCGCAATAGCCATTCCTAGCCCCGCGCAAAAAAACCCCCAATGCCAGCCTAATCTTTCCCCTAACGTACCCGCAATTAACGGTGCTAAAAAAGCACCTAGATTGATGCCGATATAAAAAATCGTATAAGCACTATCGCGACGCACATCATCTTGCTCATATAATTGCCCCACCAAAATGGTGGTATTCGGTTTAAAAAAACCATTACCTAGAACAAGCAAGCCTAAAGCCATATGCAATAAAGAAGGAACCGCCATCGCAAAGTGACCCAACATCATCAGTAAGCTGCCCACCACCACGCTTTGTCTTTGACCAAAATAACGATCAGCGATATATCCCCCAAAAACAGGTGCCAGATAAACAAGCCCGGTATACAAGCCGTATAAAGCCAGTGCCTCAGCACGGGGATACCCTAAGGCATGCACTAAGTACAACACCAATAGCGCGCGCATACTGTAATAACTGAAACGCTCCCACATTTCGGTAAAAAAAATAACTTTTAATCCGGGGGGATGGCGATAACTCACTGAGGTATCCAACATGCGCCTCTCCATAAAATATTTATAAAAGACCACCACATATTTCCGCAAGCGATCTAAAGACCAGGCGCACACAGCGCAAAAACCAGAATGACATAAAGTACATTACCCTCCCGCACACCTTCTCGAATGCGCCACAACTAAGACAGACGGAGCGCAGAAAGCACAATGAACATAAGACTACAGAAGCATTTCGAGTACAGCCCAAGCCCTTATTTGACTCACACAGTAAGCTATACAATCGGCTTCGTAAGAGTATGCTCCGCCCTTTGATAAGTCGCCACTATGGAAAAACACGTAAACAACAAAAATAGATGCTTTGC
>JADYYQ010000185.1 GCA_020853585.1 Ottowia sp. | reverse complement strand
TTCGAATCCTCTCACCCCGACCATTCTCTCTTTTAGTTACTTCGCGGGCAATGCGGTTTATCTCACGCTATTCAAACCAGTACAGCCACACAATCTAATAAAGTAAATCATTTGGATGCACACCCACATAATCGGGAGTGGGATCATATAAGAAACGAACCGCTTCAATCGTACGGCGCCCCATAAGCAGCGCTTTGCAGATACGATGCATACCGTCCATCACACGCCCATCACTTGACAAGATAATCGGATAAGAAAAATCACACTCAGCCATTAATCTGGCATGGTCGACCACATCTCGACACGTCAAACGCTTTTCACCCTCCATGGACCAATAAGGCTCATCAAGCTCGGCAATACTGGATAATAAAATAGATTTCCGAGATAAATTTTTTGATAAGGCAATCAGTCTATGTACATCCCACGCGATAAGGCCCGCACTCGATTGGCGGAAATGATATTGTTTGCGCACGTTCAAATACAGTTAAAAGTAAAGATATACAGTTTAAGTAAACGTCTTATTCAACGCATAAAAATCTAAAGTTCACAGTACGCAACCTAGTCTCACACCCCCCTACGCTGATCACCTATCGCCTATGTAGAAAAACATGGGATTCACAGGCAACTCAATTACAAAAAATAATTGATCCAAAAATTCAAGAAGCGGCCGGTCGCTCCCCTTTATCGCGAAAAAACCCAGTAGACCCACCCCCTACCCTCCAACACCCGCTCTATGATAGCGCTCTATAACGCAACGCTGAACGCACTCTTCCTGCTTCTCTGTTTGCACACAAGCCTTAAAAAATAATCGATGCGATTTTCCAGCTAAGCAAATCGCATCGCTCAAGGTACAATGCCCCGGCCATTACTCTACGTGCTCACTGCCCACATGAAAGCTCTCTTGCGCTTGTGTTTTTCTAGCCTTATTGTTTTAAGCATGGGGCTATGTTCAATGGCTGCACATAGCCGACATAAAGATCTCAAAGAAAAATTACCATCCGTCCAACTGACTGATCGCATTTTATTTATTGTCGTCGCAGCCGAAATTTCACTACAACGTGGCGATCCACTGCCAGCATGGGTCGCGTATATGGATCTAGCCCAGGAAACACGTGATCCCCGCTTTGCGCAACGCGCGCTCGACATCAGTTTAAGCGCTCAACTGACCGAAAAAACGCCCGACAGTGCACGAATGTGGCTCAAAATCAGCCCGCATTCCGCAGCCGCACAACAAACTATGCAATTGCTGCTCATACTGCAATCCAATTGGGACGAGCTTATCCCCCTCGTACAAGCGCAGCTCACACACACGCCCGCTACCAAACACGTCGAAACCTTACTGGAATTACAGCAACAGCTCACACGCAGCCCTGATAAAGTCGGCGCAGCCAATACATTTGCTACGCTGCTAAAAACATACAAAACCCATCCCCAAACACAACTTGCGCTCGCCGATTGTTATCTATTTGCCGAGCAACCCAAACTCGCACAGCAAGTGCTTGAAAAAATACTACAGCTTGACGCTTACAATGCCGATGCCAACTTAAAACTTGCCGGACTAGAGTTGCAAAACAATCAACCCAATGCAGCAAAAAAACGGCTTCTTAAATTATTAACCCAAGAAGGACATCGGCAGCAGCCTAATACTTCACAACAGATCACACAAAGAGCCTATCAGCTCCTTGCGTATGCCGAAGAAAAAAACCAAAAACTGGAAGCGGCTATTGCGTGGATAGATAAAATAAAGTCCGAAGAGCTAACAGTGATGGCACGCATTCACCGCGCCCGCTTACTCATCATGCAAGGAAAAATCGCAGAATCAAGAAAACTGTTCGCGCAATTACAAAATCAGCCTAATTTAACCGAACAGCAACAACACGCTTTAGAAAATACCGAGATCACCGTTTTGGTTGAAAACAAAGCATATACCCAGGCCAGTGATCGACTCAAAGCGCAACTTACTGCACGCCCCAAAAATGCCAGACTTTGGTACAACTTGGCGATGATGCAAGAAAAACTTGCACAATATCCCGACATGGAAACCTCATTGCTCCACGCAGTTGAATACGACCCAGAAATGTCACAAGCCTACAACGCATTAGGTTATTCATTAGCCAACCGTAATGAACGTCTACCTGAAGCGCGCTCACTTATTCAAAAAGCCATTACCCTCAATCCAGATGACCCGTACTTGCTTGACAGCATGGGCTGGGTTGAATACCGACTAGGCAAACTACCGGAAGCCAAAGTTTTATTACAACGCGCCTTCACAACAAAACCAGAGGCCGAAATTGGTGCCCATCTCGGTGAAGTGTTATGGCAACTAGGCGAACTCAACAACGCACGTGGCGTTTTACGCCAAGCCATCCTGTTAGATCAGCATAACGAGACCTTAAAAGAGACATTACAACGCTTACTCAAACCAGGTGAGATATTGAATTGAGGGTTCACTTATTTAATGCACATCGTATATGTGCAATCAGTGTCATTTTGATTTTGATATTAACAAGTTGTGCGATACCTCATTTACCAAAACACCCAGAGGGCTATGCGCAAGTAGTCAGTGGCCGCTTTAGTGCACAACGCAATCAAGCAAACCATATTAACCTTAGCCAAGGTAGTTTTCTCTGGCTATCGAAGCCCGGTTATACCGAGCTGGAAATTTTCTCGCCTTTTGGCCAAAGCCTTGCGCGACTTCAAGTACACACAGCCAGCGCGACGCTCCTTATCCCAGGACAAGCACCTCGCCAACACGCCCATGCCGAAATCCTACTCTCAGACGTACTAGGTTTTAATCTGCCACTTAATCATTTTTCAGATTGGCTGCAAGGGCAACCCAGCTTATACTCGCAGGCAGATATCACACGCGATACAGACGGCAAAATTCTCACCATACAACAAGCGGGTTGGGCAATAAATTATTCCGGCCAAACCGAACAAACAAACATACCCAAACAAATCAAGCTGATCAATATAGGCCAAGGTCTTGTGTTACGTTTAATACTTAATCACCCATGAGCACCCACGAATTGCTTGGCTGCCAAGCACCCGCAAAACTCAATTTATTTTTGCACATAGTCGGTCGACGTCCCGATGGCTATCACCAACTACAAACCGTATTCCAACTAATCGACTGGTGTGACTACCTTGACTTTTACCGCCGCAACGATGGTCATATTCACCGCACCCCTACCATCGATGGCCTCACACAAGATAACGATCTCATCATACGTGCAGCCAAACTCTTACAAAGCTATAGCGGCTGCCATTATGGTGCTGACATTCGACTTAACAAACAACTCCCTATGGGCGGCGGTCTAGGCGGAGGATCATCAGATGCAGCCACCACCCTACTTGCGCTTAACCATCTGTGGGACTTACATCTACCACAAGAGCAGCTCATATCAATTGGCCTACAACTCGGCGCGGATGTTCCCTTTTTTCTATTTGGGCAAAATGCATTTGCCCAAGGCATTGGTGAACAGCTAGAGGCATTTACGCTCCCCTCACAGTGGTTCGTCGTATTACACCCACCCGTACACGTCAGCACAGCGGAGATATTTTCCGATCCCACCTTGACACGTGATACCGAACCGGTCAAAATTGCGGACTTTACGACGGGTGGCAACGCTTTTTTGTTCGGCCATAATGACCTACAAAAAGTCGTGCTAAAGAAGTACCCCGAAGTTGCTTTAGCGTTAGATTGGCTAAGTGTTTATGCAAAAGCTAAAATGACAGGGTCTGGAGCATGTGTATTTGCAAGCTTTGACAACCATATACTTGCCCATCAGGTGCTTGATATGTTGCCACAAGGGTGGCAAGGACGTTGCGTACGGGGACTTCATGAGCATCCACTCAAGATGTTTGCCGTGTAAGTTATCTTGCAGCAGATTCTAGCTGTTGCTGGTTATGTAGGGGAGTCGCCAAGTTGGTTAAGGCACCGGATTTTGATTCCGGCATTCGAGGGTTCGAGTCCTTCCTCCCCTGCCACTATCAAATACGCCTTTTTGTAACCAACATTAATTTTGCCCGCCCATCTCTATTTAGCAACGTGTTTCCAGCAAGCAATAGGAATTTAAAACCCACAACCTTAGAATTGCACATCATAAATACTGGATAAGCATGGCGATCCCGTCAATGCTGCACCCCAAAAAGATATTAATTTTAAAATATATATAGGTTATATATGAGCTGCGAAAGCTTAATGGTATTCACCGGCAACGCTACCCCAGCGCTCGCAAACGCAGTTGTCAAAGTACTCGGCATTCCCTTAGGAAAAGCCATGGTTGGCCGATTTTCAGATGGCGAAGTACAAGTTGAAATACAAGAAAATGTGCGCGGCAAGCATGTGATTGTGTTGCAATCCATCTGCGCACCCTGCAATGAAAATCTAATGGAACTAATGATCATGGTCGATGCGCTCAAACGCGCGTCCGCAAGCCGCATCATTGCCGTTATCCCCTATTTTGGCTATGCTCGCCAAGACCGCAGACCACGCTCTGCTCGTGTCGCTATTTCTGCCAAAGTGGTAGCCAATATGCTTCAACAAGTAGCCGGCGTTGAACGCGTCCTAACCATGGATTTACACGCTGATCAAATTCAAGGATTTTTTGACATACCTGTCGACAATCTTTATGCCTCACCTGTACTCCTCGGTGATTTGCGTCAAAAAAACTACGACAACTTGCTCGTCGTCTCACCTGATGTAGGGGGCGTCGTCCGCGCTCGCGCGCTCGCAAAGCAACTTGACTGTGACTTGGCAATCATTGACAAACGCAGACCCAAGGCGAATGTTGCAGAGATAATGAATATTATTGGCGAAGTCGATGGCCGCAATTGCGTCATCATGGACGATATGATCGACACAGGTGGTACGCTATGCAAAGCAGCGCAAGCACTCAAAGAACGCGGCGCGCGCAGAGTCTTCGCCTATTGCACTCACCCCGTATTATCGGGCGATGCAGTGAGTCGAATTGCTAACTCCGAACTCGATGAAGTGGTCGTAACTGACACCATTCCTTTGCGTAGCGACGCGCAAGCCTGCAAAAAAATCCGCCAACTCTCAAACGCCGAGCTGTTAGCAGAAACATTCGTCAGAATCGCTCAAGGCAATTCGATTTTGTCCCTTTTTGCCGAAACCTGATACCATACCCGGTTTCCTTATTTCTGGAAAATCTAACGAGACGAATCTGTCCTTAGAATAATTTGCATCAACTATGCCTGGTCGCAAGGCATTTTATATTCGGAGAAAAAATGAAAGTTACTGCATTTGAGCGTAGCGCACAGGGCACAGGTGCGAGCCGCCGCCTGCGCAAAGCCGGCAAAACACCAGGCATTATCTACGGTGGGACCGCCGCACCTCAGGCAATAGAGTTAGACCACAATGCGCTGTACCACGCCCTCAAAAAAGAAGCATTCCATGCCTCCATCTTAGATTTAGAGTTGGCGGGACAGTCCCAAAAAGTATTATTGCGTGATTTTCAGTTGCACCCATTTAAGCAACTGGTCCTGCATGCAGACTTTCAGCGTGTTGATCCAAACAAAAAAGTTCACGTAAAAATGCCTTTGCATTTTGTTAAGGCAGAGCTCGCCCCTGCGGTAAAATCAGGGGGCGCGAGTATCACACACGTGCTCACAGAACTTAATATCCAATGCTTACCAGGCGATCTCCCCGAGTTTATTGAGGTAGATCTGTCTAAAGTGGAAATAGGTCAATCCATTCACGCTAAAGATTTGACACTGCCAAATGGCGTTTCACTTGTTCAGTATATTGAGCTCGAAAATCCCGTAGTCGTTTCCGCAAAATTACTAGGCGCAGAAAAGGAAACAGCTACTGCGGCACCGGTAAGCAGCGCCACAGCAGCAGAACCACCTAAATCTTAACTTCTCATAAGACCTTACAGGCAATATATAAAAACCTGTATCGCACTACAAATAAAAATGCCCGATTCTATCGGGCATTTTTATTTGTAGTCGCCCCCCAATGCATGTCATCAATCAAATATCCTGCCGGACAAAACCAACAAAATATAAAAAATTAAACAGATTCGCGAAGACTTATTTAATAAAAAACATAGCATCCGCCCCTCTTTCCTTTAGATAAATTGTTGGTGAAAACCTTGTCAATTTACTAAGCCCTCAAGGATTTGTGTGAATGATTCAAAAAATTCGGGGACCGCAATGAAAAATAATGTACTTGAATTTAACGCAACCAATATGCCTAAATATACCGAAATTATTTATAACGACGCAAAATCAAGTATATCTGGAGCGGCAACTGGTAATCGCTCATATAAAATTACGACTTAGCCAATTGGCGTTCAGCGTTAACACTATGCAGTGCTGCTAGATTGGCATCGCTCTTATCAATATTTATTTTTCTGGCGGTCTCATTTTGGCCGATCGCGCGATTAAAGAAGCGAACGCTGCACGTTTGTCACATCTAGCTGCAAAAAGATAATCTATTGTGCTATCGGCCTTATCTACAGCACGGTACAGATATTTTCACTCCCCGTTATCCATATGAATGTCTCATTCACCACCAGCTTATCCTTACCCGGCGCTTGTATTTACGAAATATTTTTTCAAACAAAGAAACAAGCTTGATGACCCATCCATATATCGTAAAGTGCCCGACTAAGATACCGCGTTACAGCGTCATTTCCTCCCTATTCCTGAGACTGAGTGAATAAGCAATATACCAACCTACCGTCAGCAAGATCACCTTTATTGGATAGTGCAACCGCCTCAATACGCTGATAGCCATTTCCGGAATTCAAATCTGTTTTTCATCTCCAACACCAAAACAAGTTTTCATCACCTCTTTTAAACTACAACCGCTAGTGCGATAAATGAGGTGTACTGTCAATAACGGACACTCGCATTTCAAAAAACTACTTAAGCTGCATGAAATTTTTTAGTAAATGCAGCGGGAGACAAGTAACCTAATCTTGAATGTCTCCGCTGCCGGTTA
>JADYYQ010000184.1 GCA_020853585.1 Ottowia sp. | reverse complement strand
GTGGTTGCGCCAGAAGGCAATTATGATTATAAGAATAAATATTTTAGCGATGAGACGCGTTATATATGTCCAGCTGATATTGATGCTGATTTAGAGCAGCGTACGCGTGCACTATCGTTGGCCGCATTTCATGCTGTGGGTTGTCGTGGTTGGGCGCGCGCTGACTTAATGCAGTGTAAACGTGATGGTGTTGTGTATCTGTTAGAGATTAATACTTCGCCAGGTATGACGGGTCATTCGTTGGTGCCGATGGCTGCAAAAGCGGTGGGTATTGACTATGCCAATTTGGTGTTACGTATCTTGGCAGGGGCGCAGCTTGAGCTGCGTGCCAATCAATATTGGAAGCCGGACTTATTATGATTTGGCATAACCCGTTGGTACTCAATCGTCTTGCGGCAGGGTTTGCCACGGCAGCATGCGTGATGTTATTGGGCGCGGGTATTCATGCTTTTATTCATCTGCCTTACTTTGAGTTACGAAATATGGTGATTGATGAAACTGAACAACTTCCTCGTCATATTGATATGGTGAGTGTGCATGCATATCTTGCGAGCGTTGCGCGGGGAAATTTTTTTACTGCTGATTTGGCTTCTGTGCGCCATACCTTGCAAACGCTACCCTGGGTACGTGATGCGCGTGTACGTCGTGTTTGGCCAGATGGTCTTGCGATTACGTTGGAAGAACATGTGCCAATGGCTATATGGGGTATGCCGGGGAGTGGGCGTTTAGTGAATGCGCAAGGAGAGGTATTTTCCGCGCCTTTGGGGAGCGAGCTGCGTCAATTGATTCGGTTGAATGGTCCCGAAGGTAGATCATCCGAAATGTTGGCGCGCTGGCTACAGATCAAAACGATTTTCTCCCCCTTACATTGGGAATTGGATGCACTCAATTTAAATGCGCGCTATGCCTGGAGTGCACATTTTCAGAATGGTATGAAAGTTGAATTTGGCCGGCAAGAAAATGAAACGCATCAACCTTCACTCGAGGTACGTGCGCAGTATTTTGTGGCGAGCTGGCCGGCTGTGAGTAAACATTGGAATGTGCCGATTGATTACGCTGATCTGCGCTATACCAATGGTTTTGCCGTTCGCACGCAAAGCGTTGCGAATCATCATTCCCCCATGCAGTTAATGCATTAATTGCAAGAGAAAAGCGCATGCGCAAAGAACATACAGATTTATTAGTTGGATTAGATGTAGGTACCTCCAAAGTGGTCGTGGTGGTGGCTGAGTTGCGCGACGATGGCAATATGGAGGTGATTGGTTTGGGTCAAACCGAATCACGAGGCTTGAAAAAAGGCGTTGTGATTAACATCGAAGCCACGGTACAAACGATTCAAAAAGCGCTGGAAGAAGCAGAGCTGATGGCTGACTGCAAAATTTCTGAGGCTTACACAGGCATCGCCGGTAACCATATCCGAAGTTTTAACTCAAGCGGTATGGTTGCGATCAAAGATAAAGAGGTGAGTCAGGCAGATATTGCGCGTGTACTCGAGACTGCAAAGGCGGTCAATATTCCAACCGATCAGCAGATTTTGCACATCATTACGCAAGAATTTATGATCGATGGACAAGAAGATGTACGCGAGCCGATTGGCATGAGTGGCATTCGACTTGAAGTGAGAGTGCATATTGTTACGGGCGCAGTGAGCGCAGCGCAAAACATTATCAAGTGCGTACGTCGCTGTGGTTTAGAGGTGTGCGATCTTATTTTGCAACCGATGGCTTCAAGTATGGCTGTACTGACTGAGGATGAAAAAGAATTAGGGGTGGTATTGGTTGATATTGGTGGCGGTACCACCGACATTGCTATTTATAGTGGTGGTGCGATTCGTCATACAGCCGTGATTCCTATTGCCGGCGACCAAATTACAAGCGATGTTGCGATGGCATTGCGCACACCTACTCCGGATGCCGAGGAAATCAAAATACGTTATGGCTTAGCCAAACAAGTATTAGCTGATCCGCAAGAACTGATTGAGGTGAATGGTGTGGGTGACCGTGGGCCACGTAGCTTATCTCGACAAGCGTTAGCGGCTGTTATTGAACCGCGTGTCGAAGAATTACTTTCATTAGTTCATCAAGTGGTGCGGGAGTCAGGCTACGAAGAATTGTTGTCCTCAGGTGTTGTGCTTACCGGTGGTACGGCGTTGATGACCGGTATGGTGGAGTTGGCTGAAGATATTTTTCTTAAGCCAGCCCGGGTAGGTGTGCCGGATTACCACGGCAATTTGCATGAGGTGGTCCGTAATCCACGTTATTCAACCGTTGTTGGTTTGCTTCAAGAAGCCCGTGTGCAATGTTTACGTGGCGAAAAAGTAAGAATGCGTGAGAACTCAGCGAAACAGATATTAGCGCGTATGAAAGATTGGTTTTTTAGTAATTTTTAGCTGTACAGCTCTGAAAGAGAAATATCCTTAAGTAAAATTTTGCTAGGAGGCAAAAATGGACTTTGACATGATTGAAAATGATCCTGTATTGGGCACCATCATTAAAGTAGTGGGTGTCGGCGGTGCGGGTGGTAATGCCGTACAACATATGATTAATCGGGGTGTACAAGGCGTCGAATTTATTTGTATGAATACGGATGCGCAAGCACTTAAGCGATCCAAAGCCGAGCGTGTCTTACAACTGGGCGCGACCGGTTTAGGTGCAGGTGCTAAACCTGATGTGGGTCGTTATGCTGCACAAGAAGCACGTGATCAAATTAGCGAAATGCTTCGTGGTTCGCATATGGTATTTATTACTGCCGGTATGGGAGGAGGTACGGGGACAGGTGCAGCGCCCGTTGTCGCGCAAATTGCCAAAGAGATGGGCATTTTGACCGTGGGCGTGGTCTCTAAACCTTTTGATTTTGAAGGAAACAAACGCCGTGCGTTGGCTGAAGTGGGCGCAACTGAGTTAGAAGCAGAAGTGGATTCGCTGATCGTTGTTCTCAATGAAAAATTATTTGAGGTGATGGGCGAAGATGCTGAAATGGATAAATGCTTTCAGTGTGTGGACGATGTGCTCCACAACGCGGTTGCAGGCATTGCCGAGATTATCAATGTTGATGGACTGGTGAACGTTGATTTTGAAGATGTGAAGACCGTGATGGGTGAGCAAGGTAAAGCGATGATGGGTACGGCAGCCGTTTCTGGTGTTGATCGTGCACGTTTAGCTGCTGAACAAGCGGTTGCAAGTCCTTTGCTTGAAGGTGTGGATTTATCGGGTGCGCGTGGTGTATTGGTCAATATCACGGCAAGCCGCTCGCTTAAGTTGGCTGAAACTAAAGAAGTGATGAACACGATTCGTAGTTATGCGGCCGATGATGCGACGGTTATTTTTGGTACGGTGTACGACGAATCGATTGGCGATGCCATACGTGTTACGGTTGTTGCAACGGGATTAAGTAAAGTCAATGCAAAATCCCGGCAAAAGCCAGAGCTGGTTTCTTGGCCGATGACTGGCACGCATGATGCCATGGCACGCACAACGGGTAATAGCGCTGGCACAGCGACTGTGGTGAAAGATTACAATACACTGGATATGCCCGCAGTGTGGCGTAATAGTCGTGAAAGTGCTTCGGTACATGTTGCTGCTTTACAAGAAAAAGGGGTTGATACCTACGATATCCCTGCATTTTTACGTAAGCAAGCCGATTAGCATCGGCGCAAGCAGCAAGGGTTTTCTCTGGTTATCAGTGATTTATATTGATATGTCACAAGTGTGGCCGTATATTTTATGATTCGGTGTCGCTTTCTTTGTATGTGTGAGTGATACTCCATCAGTATGTAAGTATTATTTTGGTAGTGATATTTTAGAAAAGGTATTTCTATGATTAAAATTGGCGAAAAACTGCCGCAAGTTACGCTGCATGAATTTTTGGATACTGAGCGCGATGGTTGTGGGATTGGGCCTAATAAATTCGCGGTTGATACATTAGCAAAAGACAAAAAAATAGTGGTGTTTGGTTTGCCAGGGGCTTATACCCCAACGTGTTCAGCGCAACACGTGCCCGGATATGTGGCACATTACGATGCATTTAAAGCCAAAGGCGTTGATGAAATCTGGTGTGTGTCAGTCAATGATGCTTTTGTGATGGGCGCTTGGGGCCGTGCTCAAAAGGTCGGCACCAAGGTGCGTATGCTGGGTGATGGTAATGCGCAATTCTGCAAAAAACTAGGTTTGGAATGCGATTTGGGTGAGCACGGGATGGGATTGCGTTCACAACGATACGCTATGCTTGTGGATCACGGTGTTGTGAAATCGATGTGGGTTGAAGCGCCTGGTAAATTTGAAGTCAGTAGCGCAGAGGCCGTATTAAAACAAATATAGACCTAGAGATATGTTAAAGCAGCGCTCTATCAAATCGATTGTCAAGACGGTGGGGATCGGGTTGCATTCGGGACGTCGCGTCACGCTGACGTTGCGTCCGGCACCGACGGACACAGGTCTTGTTTTTACCCGTGTTGACTTAACTCCACCGGTTGAAATACGCGCATCTGCACTCGGTGTGGGAGATACACGTTTGGCTTCGGTATTACAAAAAGAAGGCGTGCGAATTTCGACAGTGGAGCATTTGTTATCGGCATGCTCTGGCTTAGGGATTGATAATTTATATATTGATGTCGATGCCGAAGAGATTCCTATTATGGATGGCAGCGCAGCCTCATTTGTTTTCTTATTGCAATCTGCTGGTTTCGAAGAGCAAGATCAGGCTAAGCGTTTTATTCGGGTCACCAAGCCCGTTGAAGTGCGTGATGGTGATAAATTTGCGCGCTTAGAGCCTTATTTTGGTTTTAAGCTGAAGTTTACGATTGATTTTGCACATCCTGCTGTGGATAGGACTGGCCAAACACTCGAAATAGATTTTTCTAAAACAAGCTACGTACGCGAAATTGCACGCGCACGTACTTTTGGGTTTGCTCGTGAGGTTGAGACGCTGCGAGAGATTGGCCTGGCGCGGGGGGGTAGTTTAGATAATGCGATTGTGCTTGATGCGCATCGTATTTTAAATAATGAAGAACTGCGTTATAGCGATGAATTTGTTCGCCATAAAATATTGGATGCGATTGGGGATCTTTATCTCATTGGTTATCCCTTGATCGCTGCTTACTCTGCTTTTAAATCGGGGCATGCGCTTAATAATATGTTGTTACGTGCATTACTTGCAGACCAAAGCGCATTTGAGATGGCAACTTTCGACCATCTATCTGAACCGGCACCCCACGCATTTCTTTACACCCATAAAGCAGCGTTTGTTTGAGTGTGTGCAATAAGCGCATAAGTTTTTTGCTCAAGCACGCTGGTCTGTATATCAACTGAGGTTATTTTGCTGTGGATCTATCGCTGTTTACAGAGTTGCCTATCCCTCCTCTTGTATTGAGCTGCGCTGTAGTTCTTGCGATCTGGCATTTATTTAAATACAAGACACTTTCTCGTTACCAATGGATTTGTACTGGCTTGTTATGGGGTGGAATTTTATCTTGGGTGATGTTTGGTGTGATAGGGTCAACGGTGGATAAAGAGGGTATCTTGCATGAGCCTTTTGCGTTGATCCCAATAGGCCTGTTGTTGATGCTAGGTGGTGTATTAGGTCTATTTTTTCGTGCTGTTAAAAAAATATTTATTGCTTGTAAGCGCAATTAATCGCGGATATTCATCGCTTTTTTTAGTGTGTGATGTATTACTTTGGTAAAAGCTTATCACCGTGATATCAACAGCCTTGTCCCCATTTTCTGTGGATAACTTGTCTGAGTGTTTTTTAGTAATGGCCGCTGCTTGGTTAAAAGAAAAACCATAGTCTTTTTTTGGCGGCCCTAGATTGTTCGCACTATTTATTATTAGAACGTCATGAACAGAATGTTATTGAGGTCTCATGTAGGGCGTGTATGATGATTTTTGCAGCTTGCTAGAGATAGAACAGAAAAATTTTAAAAAGAACACGGCATATTATATGAGTGAAAAAATTAACTTAACTGAAACCGTTAGTTTATTTCCCCATCGACTTGATGAGCGACCAAAAACTGTGGGTCCTGCGCCGAATCGGCAGGTAAGTCAATTTCCTGAAGATCGGCAATGGGAAGATATCTTGTTTGCCTATGTCAAAGCTTTTCCAGGTGTTGAAGTGGATGCGACCCATATTGGGGGTGACGGCAGTGAAAAAGCTTTTTTTCTTCCTCAATATCAACACCTGAAAGGTTTCCAAAATAAATTTTTGGTTGATAATGAATTTGCGCATATTCATAAGCACGAGAGTAGTAGTTTACACGCGGTGTTACCCATAGAGATCGGACAAATAATCACAGATAAAAAATGGGGTGAGCCTCATCCTTTGTCTTTACTAGGCGAGGTGAGTGAGACTAACCATTTGTTATATGGGGCTAGAAATGCACAAGAAACCCAGCAACTTAAAGTGTTATTACGTATCTCGTATTTGTTTGCCACTAACAATTGGTAATTGATTTTAGTTAGAATAAATCACATGCTTAGAGTATGTCTCTCCACATAGTGCAGGATGGCTTTCAAATATTTATTTTAGACATGTTCTCTAAAGCGGCGCCTCCGGCGAGCATAATTTCATAAGCATCGTAATAGTCGGGCGAAAAAATATCGGGTTGAGCGGCTACGCCTCTTAAGTCAACGCCTCTTTTATGCAGAGAGTCGAGTATTTTGGCGAACATTTCTGGAGTAGATCTGTAATGACCGCTTTTAGGGGTAATCGCGATTAATTTTCCCTTTGAATTAATTTTGATTGTTCCTGCAGCTTGCACAGGAAGGCCACTTAAAAAACTGGAATGATGAAATTTCCCGGGAATATGAGAGTGAATATAAAGTTTATTTTGTGGAGATAAAACATAAGCTGCCCATCCAGCTTCATTTTCTCCTATACTCATTTTTTCAGTAGAAAAAATTTTCCCTGAAATATCAAAAAAGCCTTTTCTTTGTGCTTTTACTTCGAGGGGGCTTCGTTGTTCCGCGGTAAGGTATGTGATCCCTTTGATGCCGAAATAATTACATAAAGCTTGTTCGATTTCATCTATGTCGGGCTTATAATTATCGCTAAAGCATAGCCTATCAGGCAAATATTCTGAGTGCATCCATTCTAAAAAATTGCTGTTTTTGAGAAAAGAAAAATAGTGTTCTTCATTAATAAGTGATTTACGTTTCTCAAAAAAAGCTTCTCCCTCCTCATTGGACGGGAAAAACTCTGCAGCAGCAGTCGCATCTTTTTGATTGGATAGTAGCCACTCTCTAAAGCCTTTTTGAAAAACATAACTCATTTTCCCCGATAATCTACTTGCTAATCTTTCAGGCAAGTAATTTCGTCCCATACTTTTTCCACCTAACACTATTCTCTTGAGAAGCTGCCAATGCTGATCAGCATTTTTCTTGTTTGGAGTTTCTTTAATGGCATTGGCTTCTATAAATTTTTCCTGAATAATATTGGCAACATTTTCATAGGCCAAAGAATTTAATTCGGCAATCTTGTAAGCAATTTCTGGGATTTGAGGTTCCCTCGATATTTCGTCTGCCATCAGGTGAATTTTATGCAACCATTTTTTCCTGACTTTGCTTACTCCGCCAACATTCGATATATTGAGTTGGCGATTGGTAGCCAAGTGTTGAATGCTG
>JADYYQ010000183.1 GCA_020853585.1 Ottowia sp. | reverse complement strand
TGTGATTTTTTAGATACCTGCTATTTGCTGCTTAAAGGTGAGCTACCTAACCCAACAGAGAAGGCGGGATTTCAAGATATTGTTATGCATCACACGATGGTGCACGATCAGATGCAATATTTTTTGCGCGGTTTTCGGCGGGATGCGCACCCAATGGCGGTATTGACTGGTTTAGTGGGTGCAATGGCAGCGTTTTATCACGATGGTCTTAATATTGAAGATGCGAAACAGCGCGATATTTCTGCTATTCGTTTGATTGCAAAAATGCCTACCTTGGTAGCCATGGCCTATAAGTATGCATCGGGACAACCATTTATGTACCCGTGTAATGACTTGTCTTATACCGCTAACTTTATTCATATGATGTTTGCGACGCCGTGTGAGACGTACAAAACGAATGAGGTGTTAGTTCGAGCACTGGATCGTATTTTTATTTTGCATGCAGACCATGAGCAAAATGCATCTACATCTACGGTACGTTTAGCCGGTTCGTCAGGTACCAATCCTTATGCAGCCATTGCGGCCGGGGTTGCTTGTCTTTGGGGCCCTGCGCATGGAGGCGCAAATGAAGCATGCTTGCGTATGCTAAACGAGATTCAGGCCAAGGGTGGCATGGAGTATGTGGGCGAGTTTGTCTCTAAAGTTAAAGATAAAAACTCTGGTGTACGTTTGATGGGTTTTGGTCATCGGGTGTATAAAAATTATGACCCTCGTGCTAAGTTGATGCGTGAAACTTGCTATGAGGTATTAAAAGAGCAGGGCTTAGAGCAAGATCCTTTATTTGCTTTAGCGATGAAGCTTGAGCAAATTGCCTTAGAGGATGAATATTTTGTCAGTCGTAAGCTTTACCCCAATGTGGATTTTTACTCTGGTATTGTGCAGCGTGCTTTGGGTATTCCAACCGAAATGTTTACTTGTATTTTTGCCCTTGCACGTACGGTAGGTTGGATTGCGCAATGGCAAGAGATGATCTCTGATAGCGATTACAAAATTAGTCGCCCTCGTCAATTATTTGTTGGGTCGCCATTGCGCGATGTAAAGCCACGTTAGCGTTGTTTGTATTGTGACTGTTTGCCCGCGATGGTAGGTGTGCACGATGTAGGTGTAAGCTGGCTTGAGCGGGTGATTGTTTTTTGTGTGATATCAAATGCTCATTACCCTAACAAGACGTTTAGCCAAACGCCTTAGCATGATGAAATAGGCTTTTAAAGCGCCTCTCTTTATTTGCTGTTAAGGTGGTGGGGTTATAACTGGCTGATGTTGTACTCGGTTGTTTTTTGACAGTGGTGTTGACTGCGATGGACATTGAATGCGACCTAGATCAAAAAAACCACCTCCCCCAAAAAAAGCAGGATCTTTATTTCCTGCCCCCATTAAAGAAAAATACCAGCAAGCATTTTTGTGCTTTCAGTATCAGCGGTTTCCAGAAGCGATTAAGCTTTGTCGAGAGATCATTCAGTCCCACCCTAAGCATGTTGATGCCCTGCACTTGCTAGGCATTATTGCTTTAGCGAGTCAGTCTTTCCAAGAGGCTGTTGAGTGGATCCGTAAAGCCATTATTATCGGTCCAGCGAATGCAGTTTTTTATGCCAATTTGGGGAGCGCCTATCAAGCGCTTAAACAATGGGATAAGGCGCTTGCCTGTTGCAATGAGGCAATTAAATTAAAACCAAAATCTGCGCTAGCACATTTTAATCGCGGCAATGCATTGACCGGGCAGAAGCACCTTGATTCGGCTATCGCAAGTTATAGCGAAGCGATTGCTTTACAAGAAGGCTATGCTGATGCCTATTTTAACCGCGCCTCTTTATTGCAAATAGAGCAAAAATTTGATGCGGCGATTGCTGACTATGACACTGTGATTACGTTAAGGTCAGAGGATCCAAAGGCATATATTAGTCGTGGAGATGTGCTAAGAGCATTGCGGCAATGGATGGCTTCGATGGGGAGCTACGATCAAGCTATCTTGCTTGGACCCAGTGCCCGGGCTTATTATGGCCGTGGCGTAGCCTTGCAAGAGCTTGGGCAATGGCGCGAGGCGATAGCGAGTTATGACCAGGCCTTTGTGTTGCAGCCCGAGCTTAATTTTTTGCGGGGCTTTCGCCTACATATAAGAATGTATTTATGTGATTGGCATCAATTTGATGATGAGCTTGCTGCGTTGGTAGAACAAGTTGAGCAAGGTAAAAGTGTGGTTGCGCCTTTTGTGTTGTTGGCACTGATAGATTCTTTATCGGAGCACTACAAAGCGGCATCTATCTGGATATCGGATCCTGATCCTTCTTCGCTTAGATCTATACCCATTCCAAAATATCATCACAAAAAAATTCGCATTGGGTATTACTCGGCTGATTTTCATACACATGCGACGGCGCACTTAATGGCCGCATTTTTTGAATTGCATGGTGGCGAACAATTTGAGTTGATTGCATTTTCATTTGGGCCTGATGTCAATGATGCAATGCGCCAACGTTTGATGGTCGCCTTCGATCAATTTATTGATGTTCGCTTGCAATCAGATCGACAGATTGCAGAGCTTTCTCGGTCTTTAGAAATTGATATTGCAGTTGATTTAAAAGGCTTTACACAAGATGCACGCACCGGTATTTTTGCGCATCGTGCGGCCCCCATTCAAGTAAATTATTTGGGGTATCCCGGCACAATGGCAGCGGATTATATTGATTACATCGTTGCCGATGCTGTTTTGATTCCTGTATCAAGTCAGCGGTATTACGCTGAAAAGATAGTTTATCTACCTCATAGCTATCAGGTAAATGATCGGGGACGCCAGATTGCGGATGGACGGCTGTCGCGTGAAGAATCGGGTTTGCCTACCGATAGATTTGTATTTTGCTGTTTTAATCATCACTACAAAATTACGCCAAATACATTTGATGGATGGATGCGTATTTTAAGAAAAGTTGATGGCAGTGTTTTGTGGTTGTTAGAAGATCAGTCGATTGTGAGTGATCATCTTCGCGATGAAGCGGTAAAAAGAGGCGTAGCGGCAGAGCGATTGATTTTTGCAAAACGATTACCTTTAGCTGAACATTTAGCACGGCATCGCTTAGCCGATTTATTTATCGATACCTTGCCGTATGGGGCGCATACCACGAGTAGCGATGCGCTTTGGGCGGGTGTGCCGGTATTAACGTGTATGGGGGAATCGTTCGCAAGTCGCGTGGCAGCGAGTTTGTTAACTGCAATTGATTTACCGGAGTTGATTACGCAAACACAAGAAGAATATGAAGCTTTGGCGATTTCACTGGCCACGCATCCCGATCAGCTTATGCAGATTAAGCAAAAATTAGCACAAAATCGCTTAACCACCCCTCTGTTTAATACCGCGCTGTTTGTAGAGCATCTTGAGCTCGCTTATCAAACCATGTATGCGCGTTATCAAGATGATTTACTACCTGAACATATTTATATTGAATCACTAGTGAACTAGGGTAGTCCGTCTATTGTTTATATCAATTCAGTGCGTTTCATCGTAATCGAAGTTAGTAATGCTTGACTAGAAAAAATTTATTTGATGTATGAGATTTTCCTTCTAGTGCACAAGCTATATTGTGATTTTGTGCGCGGATTTAGCCTCAGCGCTTATCTCGAGTTGAGGTTGCTAATATAATTTTTCGATAAATACCAAGAGAATTCATAAGAGCTTTTTTAGAGAAAGAATTTTTTGGTATGATTTTAAGAGAAGAACCATCTCTTACTGCGATAGCATGTCTGTATTCATAAAACTGAGGTTCCCCTGGAATTTAGTCTGGCATAGGTGACGTAAAATTAACGTTACTTTGTAAGGCAGGAAATGAAGAAGATAGCGAAACAGGCGTACACAAGCGAGTTCAAG
>JADYYQ010000182.1 GCA_020853585.1 Ottowia sp. | reverse complement strand
TTTGGCTGTGTTGTCCCATATGGGCGTTGAAAGCCTTGTCATTAGCGATAAACCAGCGTGGTTAAAAGCTATTTTCCCTGCAAAGACTCAAAAATGCAATCGTGATAATACGAGTTATCACGATTGACGTGAGTTTTTAAGCTTGCCTATTGGCGGCAATATGCCGTACAATTGCCTATAAGGAGGGCATACTATGTCAGTAAATCATGCAATGGCCCGGTTGGAAGCCAGAATTCCAACGGATTTACATGCCATGCTCAAGCGTGCGGCTGATCTTCAAGGGCGCACAATGACCGATTTTGTTGTTGCGGCGGTGAGAGAGGCAGCTCAGCATGCGATTGAAGAAGCCGAGGTAATGCGTTTATCTACGCAAGATCAAATAGCTTTTGCGCAAGCACTGATATCAGTACCTATGCCAAGTTCTTCTTTGGTCAAAGCATTTTCAAAACGAAAGCAATTATTGGGCGATGAGAGTCAAGCTAATCGAGAAGCTAAGGCAGAATGAAGTTGTCCATGCCTTTTAAATTTTTAACGCTTGACACAGTTTACGATCGATTTTGTTTTAATAGTGGTTCAGAAGCGCTGGATCGCTATTTTAAGCAACAAGTGACTCAAGATATACGTCGGCGCATCACGACTTGTTTTGTTGCGCTAACATCGGAAAACCAGATCGCAGGCTATTATACCTTAGCGGCAACGAGTATTTTTCTTTCAAATTTACCGGATAATATCAAGAAGAAGTTACCTCGTTATCCTTCCGTTCCCGCTGTGCGGATGGGACGTTTAGCGGTTGATCAAAATTTTAAGGGGAAAGGTCTGGGTGGGGCATTACTAGCGGACGCATTGTATCGTTCTGCACAGGCTGAGATAGCTACTTATGCTTTAGTGGTCGATGCAAAAGACAGCGCTGCGATTAGTTTTTATCAGCATTATGGTTTTACGGCGTTTATTGATTCACCGATGTCTTTGTTTTTGCCGCTTGCGACGGTTCATGGGGTGGTTGATCGGTGAATAAAAATATTGAAGTAAAATGGAAATGTGGCGAGCGAAAACGCAAAAAGATATTAACCTTTCAAACGATTAGCTACATTACTTGTCAGATAAAGTCTTAGCTAGAAGAGAACCGCCTAACATCAGTTAAAATCTCCAATGATCCCAACAAAGAAAATTTCGCTTACTCTTCTTGAGTACGCACAACCACTTATTCAAGACCTTCCAGAAGGTTATTCTAAGGAAGACCTCGAAGCAGCATTAAGAATTTCCGCTGCCATATGGAATGCTTGCGTAGTCGATCATGCGGAAAAGAACACCAAATATGTTTCTGCATTCAGGGATTTAGTTTCACAACAGAATCAAGGCCCACTATCGCTCGTAATTCTTGATGCGTTTATAGCACGAAAAAAGCAGCTATTTAGTTTAGACCAACGTGGTATCACTAACGAAAGCGTTATTGTAAGAAATGGGGAATTTATTGTGCGAGCGGAAGCAAGAGTAGATATTAAAAATATTGACACCATAGGTGGTGTTAATTAGATATACCGTTAAGGGCGTGGTGCAAGTAGCCGTTGCTACTTTAACCGTGAGAGCCATTTCCGAGTATCGATCCATCATTTTTGTAATATCAAAACAAGCAATTTTGAACCACGTCAAATTTTTTCGATGAATTGCACCACAGAATCTTTTTTGAAGCAGGGCGGTTTCAATGTCCGCTTACATCATCATGAACTCGTCGCTGCCGGAGAGGCGCTTCGAGCCCAAAGAGCTACTGTTGCACTTCGACCTTGAAACCGCCTAGTTTATCTTTGACAGGGGCTCTGTTTTCAATTTTAAAAATTGCCAACGCCTATGTCGTGTAGCTTTATGAAAAATGAATTTGATTTAGGCTATTCTGCGCCGCCACACCCCAATGATGACGGCATCACGCTAGCGCTGGAAATATCGCTAACGGGCCAAATCCATTTAGCGTCCGTCCCAGGTAACTCTGATTTGTCTTCATCAGTCATCGCACGCATTAGCGAAGCATTCGGACGTGGCTGTGGTCATGGGTTGCTACACTTGGGGGCAGTAGAGTTGGCGATGTGGTTGCCATCTTCTCTGGCGTTTGGTCGTGAGTTGGGGCATCTGTTTATGTCACGTTTGTGTGCAGTTCCAGATTTGTCTAACACGTGGGATAGCACTGAGATTGCGCCGCCTCTCAGAGACATGGAAAAGCTGGTTGCTTCGGCTCCGCTGATGGTCGGGGCTGAATATTTGGATGTGGCAGGATTGGAAATTCTTTGGTCTGATTTGCAGGCAGCGGCACGCACAGAAATCGCTGAGGAAAATGGTAACGTACAAGCATGGTTAAAATGTAAGCATTCAAGCTGGAATCTGGTTGGACGTGTCTGTTTTCATCTCGCTGAAAATAAAAACAATACGCAAGCACCGTTCGCATTTCTCGCTACGTATGCGGCGAGTGTATCGCAACAATCGCGTGTACAGCACCAACCACTTGGGAGGGCGCTACAAGAGTACGCTGGTGCAGGCGATCGTAACACGCTCCTTGGATTGCTATTGCCTGTGAAGAAGGCTGCCGAGCAGAGTCCATGGTTAAAGTCACTGGTTGACTCCGGCGCTATCTTTCATCCGATCGCATGGACGCCATCTGATGCACATCAATTTTTGCGTAACATTCCGATATTTGAGGCATGTGGGATCGTGGTGCGTATTCCTGACTGGTGGAAGCCACGCCAGCCCCCGCGGCCACAGGTGCAGGTGAACATCGGTAACCGCGCGACGGGCTTTGGGTTAAGTGCGATGTTAGATTTTAACGTATCGCTTTCATTCGATGGAGAGGAGCTCTCGACTGCTGAATGGGAGGAACTGTTGTCTGCTGCTGATGGTCTTGTTCGACTCAAGGGGCGCTGGGTCGAACTTGATCGCGAAAAACTGGATAGTGTGCTGGCACATTGGAAAAAAATACAGCGTGATGCAGCGGGTGATGGCATTTCATTTCTTGATGGAATGAGATTGTTGTCGGGGGTCGCTGTGGAAGGTGGTGGTAGCGCCGTGATATTACCTAATGCTGCTAACTGGTCAACCGTAGTAGCTGGCGACTGGCTCAAAAATGTGCTGGAAGGATTAAGAAACCCACAAAACACACGTGGCGAGGCACACCCTGGAGTAGAACTAAAAGCGCAGCTGCGCCCTTACCAACAAATTGGGGTGCAGTGGCTATGGTGGTTGAACCGACTTGGCTTGGGAGGATGCCTGGCGGATGATATGGGTCTGGGCAAAACGCTGCAAGTCATCGCTTTACTATTGCTGGCTAAACGAGACGTTGACCCTAGGCCGCATTTGCTGGTGTTACCTGCTTCGTTGATTGGAAACTGGCAATCGGAGATTGCGCGTTTTGCACCGAGTCTGCGTATATTGATAGCCCATTCTTCTGCGTTGCCCGTTAAGGCGCTGGCGGCTCTTCCCGCTGAACAGCTGACAGAGTGTGATGTCGTCATTACCAGTTACGGCAACCTGATTCGTTTGCCATGGCTACTGGAAACACCTTGGTCAACGGTGGTGCTTGATGAGGCGCAGGCGATAAAAAATCCTGGTGCGCGACAAACACAAGCAGCAAAAGCATTAAAAAGTCGTGTACGACTTGCGTTGACTGGGACTCCGGTGGAGAATCGGCTCGGGGATTTATGGTCACTGTTTGATTTTATATGCCCGGGTTTGCTGGGTTCAGACAAGACGTTTAGCCGCTTTGCCCGTAGACTGGAACAGGGTGAGCACGCAGATTACGCGCCTTTGCGTAAGCTAGTTCAACCTTACATATTGCGGCGCCTGAAAAGCGATAAGCGTATTATCGCCGACCTGCCAGATAAAACTGAGGTCAAAGCGTATTGCGCGCTCAGTCGATTGCAAGTCGGTCTGTACGAGCAAGCAGTTGATGCACTTGCAAAACAAATTGAGACACTCGACGGTATCGCTCGACGTGGCGTAGTGCTCGCCTTCTTAATGCGCTTCAAGCAGATATGCAATCATCCATCCCAGTGGTTAGGTGATGGCGCTTATTTACCTGATGAAAGCGGAAAATTTTCGCGTTTGCGCGAACTTGCAGAGGTCATTGCAATGCGTCAGGAAAAAGTCTTGGTTTTTACCCAGTTCCAGGAAATGACCGGGCCACTAGTGAAATTTTTGCAAGGTGTATTTGGGCGACCAGGATTATTATTGCATGGCGCAACACCCGTCAAAACACGTCAATCTTTGGTCGAGCAATTTCAACAGGAACAAGGGCCACCATTTTTTGTGCTTTCCATCAAAGCGGGTGGCACTGGACTCAATTTGACGGCTGCGTCGCACGTTATTCATTTCGACCGCTGGTGGAATCCTGCCGTCGAGAATCAGGCGACCGATCGCGCTTATCGCATCGGCCAGAAAAAAAATGTTCTGGTACATAAATTCATTTGTCGTGGCACTGTCGAAGAGAAAATAGATGCACTGATTGAAACCAAGATGGGATTATCGAATGATATTCTTACGGGGGGTGGTGAAATGCTGTTGACGGAAATGAGCAATGATGACTTGCTGAAACTAGTGTCGCTCAATATCGACAGCGCCATCGATGAGAAATGAGTCGGATTTGGTATGCGGAGTGGAGATGAGTAGTTATTATTACGGTGGTTGGGCCCCTTACGTGCCCGTTGCTGAGCGACGCGAAAAAGCGCAGCGCAAATTAAAATCTCTTGAAAAACAAGGACGAATTTGCCAACCAGTGACGGTCGAAGGGCGCGCCATCGCGCGCACTTTCTGGGGCAAAAAATGGTGTGACAATCTGGAATCCTACAGCGACTATGCCACCCGGTTGCCGCGTGGACGCCGCTACGTCCGCAACGGGTCTGTCATTGATCTGCAGGTCACGAAAGGTAAAATCACAGCATTAGTTTTTGGTTCGGAAATGTACGAAATCAGCATTGCTGTGCGTGCTTTGGACGCAAAGCTGTGGCAATCTATCCTACATGAGTGTTCAGGCAAAGTTGCTTCGCTGGTTGAGTTGTTGCAGGGGCGTCTGTCGAATGCTGTGATGGAAGTAGTTACACGTTCCGGGACAGGCTTGTTTCCAGCTCCGAAACAGATTGACTTTTATTGTAGCTGCCCAGATTCTGCTTCTATGTGCAAGCATGTCGCCGCGACGTTGTACGGGGTTGGTGTTCGCCTTGATAGTCATCCAGAGTTGCTGTTTCAGTTGTGTCATGTTGATCCACTCGAATTAATTGAACAGGTAAGCAGCATGCCTGTGACGGATGTACAAGTCGCGCTTAGTGAGCACCAGAAGCTGGATGCCTCTGACCTATCTTCTTTGTTTGGTATCGATTTGAACGAGTCATCGCTTGCGGCATCTTCCTCTTCTTTGGCAACAAAGATTCCCGAGGTCGCACCGAAGTGTTCCGGCAATCTTGAGCGCTCGCTCGATTCGAAAACGATTACTCCTAACAATGCCCAAGTTCGCTCCGAACAAGCGAAGAAGAAAGAGATGTCTCAGTGCCAAAAGCAGACAAAGACCATTACCGCTCGTGAACTTATTGAGCGCGGGATACCACGCCATATGCAGCAAAGCTGGATAAGATCAGGCATTCTGTTGCGCACCGACGAGAGAGGTGTATATAGTAAAACTAGGCAAACAAAACGACGTATTGAAGAATATTTGTCTGCTTTTGGCAGACTATAGGGTTTTATGATTATGGCGACTTCACTGAAGACATATTTAGTGCTGCGCCATTTGTACTAGCCAAGACTTGATCTGACAGACAGTACAACTAAGCTGCTAGGCTTTGTTTCTTAGCCCCCAAAATTGGCATATCGGTGAATTTATAGTATTGTGAAATTACTGAGGGCTTTGTTTCTTAGCCTCCGCCTCCCTGCGATGTCTGAATTTTAGGCGGATCTGTAGCTTCGAGGCATGCCAAGCGATGTCATTTTGTTGATAATGCCACATCCGATCATCGCCTCCTGCTGTTGTCGCTTAAGCTCTCTAGCATGCATGGAATCACCCAGAATACGTTGGTACCGTTGAACAGCGAGTTCGGAAAAATTACGTTGGCCATATCGTCGTTCTCTTTGCCACTCCATGCGACCATGTGTTTTAATTTCGGTCAGATTCCTGTTCCGCATTGGTGCAGCATCGTCACGGACAATTGCCGTAGCACGCGGCGGAATAACGATATCGGCTGCCGGTGAGTGTGCCAGTATGGCCTCATAAATGGGCGTTTCATCATAAGCTCCATCGGCAGTAAAGTGCTTAATGGGTTGATCAATTTGATCCAGCAAAGCCCCGACCTGTTGATCATCGTTGCCAAAACGATTCGTCAATACACAGGCCTCAATGTAATGATCCTCATTGACACCAATATGTAATTTACGCCAGCTAGCTTTGGCTGATAAGCTGTACTTCTCCTGGTGCCATTCACCACGGCCAAAGCGTTTGAGCCCAGTTGAGTCAATCGCCACCGCGTGTACATGATTATCGGGTCGATCTGTTTTGCGATACCGAGGAACCTTAATATTCAGAGTACATAGTCGCTTACTCAACGTGCTGAAATCAGGACACCTCAGCTTTATTTTCATTCGCCGAAACAACGAATCGATGAACCCCTGAGTCTGGCGCAGCGGCAACCGGTACACCTGCCGTAATTCATGGCAGATAATAATGGCAAAGTCCGTGTAGTGCTTCGGTGTGCCGGTTCCATCTGGTCTTTGATCCCCCTCAACCCAGTTCATAATCGCGTCTTCTGACAACCACACATCAATGGCTCCGCGTCGCCTTAATGATTCATTGTATTCAGGCCAGTTGGTCACTTTGTAATGCTGCTTTTTTAATGTCCACTTTTTCTTCTCAGCATATTTGTTTGGCATCAGTCGCTCAATATTGTTTAGATGTCAGTAATTTCACAATACTATAAATTCACCGATATGCCAATTTTGGGGGCTAAGAAACAAAGCCCCCTCTGTATACAAAATAATTAATCGTGCAGCCTCAGGATATGAGCCAGCGACAGAGCAAAGCTCTCTCATTTTTTCCCGCTTCATTATTTTTTCTTCAGTGTTCTTGTGGATAAAAATTATACGGT
>JADYYQ010000181.1 GCA_020853585.1 Ottowia sp. | reverse complement strand
TATCACGCACCCCCATCCATAATCTCCTCAACTCTGCCCCCGACCCAATTAATCAAGTGCCTGAACCTGATCGCCCTCATTTTCGGGAGGGATTGCAAGTTGCTGCGTGGTTAAATCATTGGCATGCAAGCGCTGTCGTCACCGAGCACGGCATTACACGTGCACCACGTTGGTCTGATTTTTTATTACTCGTGCGACGCAAAAGTTATTTATTAGACTATGAACGTGCACTGCGTGCTCACCATATTCCCTGCATCAGTCCACGCAAAGGCGGTCTCCTCACCAGCTTAGAAGTGTTAGATCTAGTCGCTTTACTTAACTTTTTAATGACGCCTACAGCCGACCTCGCCTTGGCACATATATTAAAAAGTCCCTTATTCAACGTGGATGATCAATCCTTATTACGACTGCGCAGAGAAAACGAACAAAGCAGTTGGCAACGTATGTGCCATCACATACACGACCATGACTGTCCTCTGACTTTACACGCAGCGCATCGCCGACTAATAGATTGGCTCGCATGTGCAAGCCACTTACCAGTGCACGATTTGCTAGACCATATTTATGCCAGTGGCGCTGTCAAACAGCGCTATGCACAAGCCGCGCCTGCGCTCTTGCGTGAACAAGTAGGCGCCAATCTTGATGCCTTTTTACGATTAGCACTCGAAATGGATGGTGGGCGCTATCCGAGTTTGCCAAAATTTATTGAAGAGCTCCTCGTACTACGGCGAGGTGATGAAAACGAAAGCCCCGATGAAGGCGACATGCCCAGCGAGGAGAATGATGACTTAGAAGAAGCACAAGAAACGCATCACCCTGATGCCGTACGCATACTCACCATTCACGCAGCCAAGGGATTAGAAGCCCCCTTTGTTGTGTTACTCGATGCCAACCGCCCTCTGCGTACAACCGACCCCTCAGGGGTATTGGTGAGTTGGCCCCCCGACCAATCCGCGCCGGATCATATTTCCGCATGGGGAAAAGGCTGGCGCGGCGCACGTCGCGATGTTTTATTTGAACAAGAAAAGCGTATTGCCAAACAAGAAGATTGGAATTTGCTGTATGTCGCGATGACGCGCGCAAGGCAGATTTTTTTACTCAGCGGCATTGCTGAAAAATCCGATAGCACCGATCCCATACCCGATTCTTGGTATGCACGCTTACAAACAACCGATCACGCCATGCTACTCACTGCTGCGCCTGCCTGTACAACACAGAAAAAAATAAACGCCGCCATTGTTTACTATGACTTTGCCATCCCACAATCGCCCCCACAACAAGCAACACCGACCTCTCTCCTGGCACCGCAAAAAAACAGCGCATACATCATGCCAGACACCCTGGAAATACCCACACCCGAAATGGTACAAGGTATTTTATTTCATCGTTTACTAGAACGTATTAGCCGCAAAGGGTTGCTACCGATTCCCAGCGATCAAGATTTATCTGACTGGCTTAGCGCCCCCATCGCCGAATGCCAAGTCGCGGCAACTGCCGCACGCTGCTTGATTAATGCCGCTGCCTGTCAACGATTTTTTATACCTGACCAATACATACGTGCATGGAATGAATTAGCGCTATTTTCTGCTGATGGTGCCTTGCTGCAAATTGATCGCTTAGTTGAGTTTGCCGATGAATTAATCATTCTCGACTTTAAATCAAGCGTATCCCCATTAAACCAACAAGACTATATCGCGCAGCTTGAGCGCTACATTGCCGCACTCAAACTCATCCGCCAAGATAAACCAATTCACGCAGCACTGATCACCGCGCACGGTACGCTACATACATTGTCTGCTTTACGAGAGCAATCTGTTTACCAAACCACCTGATACCCCTCTTGCTAAGCACTCAACGCTAGCGCCCTCCACGAAGAGGCGAATACACCAAGAGCGAGATGGGCAAAACACAAAAAGCGGTGTGTGCACAAAGTACTTAATCATGTCGAGCACTCCCCTACACAGAGATTGAGGAGTGCATATTGATGAAAATTTAGGCGAGTTGTGCAGGAAGTTCTCTCACATACCCGGGTAACGTGGCCCGCCCCCTCCTTCAGGCGCGACCCATACAATATTTTGAGTGGGATCTTTGATATCGCAGGTTTTGCAATGCACACAATTTTGTGCATTGATGTGTAGCTGATCGATATGATTCTCGTCTTTTATAAACTCATACACCCCCGCAGGACAATAGCGCTGCTCAGGCCCCGCGTACAGCGCAAGATTCACGCGCGTCGGGATAGTGGCATCTTTTAAAGTTAAATGCGAAGGTTGGTTTTCTTCGTGATTGGTATTGGAAATAAAAACAGAAGATAAGCGATCAAATGTAAGCTTGCCATCCGGTTTAGGATAAACAATCGGCGTCGATTCGGCAGCGGGCTTCATACACTGATGATCTGCTTGCCGATGATGAAGCGTCCACGGTATTTTCCCCCCCATGATTTTTTGCTCTATCCCCACCATCGTTGTACCCAACCATAATCCTTTACTCATCCACTGCTTAAAATTGCGTGCACGATAGAGTTCATCGAATAACCATGATTGCTGTAATGCCTGTGGATACGTACACAATAGATCATTCGCTCGCTCAGCCAAGAGCGCAGACACAATAGATTGCGCGACCAACATACCGCTTTTAATCGCCGCATGACTACCTTTGATGCGTGCAGCATTAAGCAAACCCGCTTCACAACCAATCAATGCCCCTCCCGGGAAAATCAATTTAGGTAAGCTGGTGACTCCCCCCGCGGTAATCGCGCGCGCGCCATACGAAATACGTTTACCCCCCTCAAGGAAACAACGTATTGCCGGATGTGTTTTATAACGTTGGAATTCTTCATAAGGACTGAGATAAGGATTTTTGTAAGCTAGACCCACAACCAATCCAACCGCCACTTGATTATCCGCAAGATGATAAAGAAAGCCACCGCCATAGGTATCGGTAGACAAAGGCCAGCCTGCGCTATGCATCACCAACCCCAAATGATGTTGCGTGGGACTGACTTCCCATAACTCTTTAATGCCTAAACCATAACTTTGTGGATCGCTATGCTGATTAAGTCTGTACTTAGCCAGCAACTGTTGTCCAAGATGTCCCCGTGACCCTTCGGCAAAGACGGTGTATTTCGCATGCAAGGCCATGCCTAATTGAAAATGCGCAGTGGGTTGCTCATTTTTGCCAATACCCATATTGCCTGTGGCCACCCCCATCACTGCGCCTTGCTCGTTGTACAACACCTCTGTCGCAGCAAAGCCAGGGAAAATATCGACCCCTAACGCTTGCGCCTGTTCCCCTAACCAGCGCGCAACATTCGCCAAACTGACAATGTAGTTACCATGATTTTGAAAGCAATCTGGCAAAAGCCAGTTAGGCACGCGAAACGCATTTTTTTGAGTCAAAAATAAAAAACGATCTTCACTCACAGGCGTATGAAGAGGGGCACCCATAGCCTGCCAATCGGGAAATAGCTCATTAAGCGCACGTGGATCCATCACTGCACCCGAAAGAATATGCGCACCCACCTCGGCGCCTTTCTCAAGTACACACACAGATAAATCAGGCTGTTGCTGCTTAAGATGGATCGCTGTAGCAAGCCCACCAGGCCCCGCCCCAACAATAACCCCGTCATAGTCAATTGACTCGCGCGTACCAAATGGTGTAATGGATTGATCTGCCACGGCGCATTCCTAAAAATGAAGTGCCTCATTGTGATCTGGACTAGTGGGGCAGGTCAACGGCTACGATATGTAATCACATGCCAAAAATAATCGGGTGCAATAAAAACACAATAAGCACAACAATGGGTGAATACCCATACAATCCATACTCCATAAGGAATGTTATGTCATATACAAGGTCATTGTACGAGCGCGTTTTTCACGCTATCGGTTTTGAAGCGATTGCACTCATCATATGTGCGCCCGCGCTCTCTCACTTAATGGGCTTATCCTTAGCGCATGCAGGCGCCTTTACCTTTGCGCTTTCTTTTATTGCCATGGTCTGGAATATTATTTTCAACATCATCTTTGATCGCATCAGCAATCAACTAAACCTTATTCGCACATTTACCATGCGCGTCGCACATGCGCTTCTTTTTGAACTCGGACTCGTCGCCATCGTCGTCCCCTTAGCAGCATGGTGGCTAGATATAAGCTACGTCGAAGCATTTATTCTTGATATTGGGCTCTTACTTTTCTTTTTACCCTACACCCTGTTTTATAACTGGGGCTATGACAGCCTACGCAAAATTTTTCTTAAAACACGCTCGACTTCTTACTAAGCATATCGATCGCGCTTTTATAAATGAAAGCCAAACAAAGCTGATAGCAAAATCAATACGATAAGCATTAGCTACCCTCCCAACCCGTTCGCCGCTTTGCAAGTCAAACACAACGAAAATCAACACTTTCTCAGCTATCTTGCCAACGACTGGGCACCTTGGCAGTCTGTTCTACAACGTCTTGACCCTAAAG
>JADYYQ010000180.1 GCA_020853585.1 Ottowia sp. | reverse complement strand
TGACCCGACTCAAACACGCCCACCACCGTAAAGGCACGTAAACGCGGCAACACCCCTGCAGGCGTCACCGACCCCTGCGGCACCACCACCATCACCTTATCGCCCATATGCACACCCATCGCACGCGCTACTTCAGCACCCAATACAATGCCAAACGCACCTGGCTGTAACAACGCTAAACGACCTTGCGTTAAATTTGCAGTCATCGGCGCAACCTGTTCTTCGTCTCCCGGCAACACACCGCGTAACTGCACACCACGGACTAAATCATCTCGTGTCAACATCGCTTGTGCCTGAACATAAGGCGCTGCGGCACGTACCTGGGGATGCTGCAAAGCAATATCCGCCACGCGTTGCCAATCATAAAAATCGCCGTCTGCTACCACTTCAATATGTGCTAGCACCGACAACATGCGATCGCGCACTTCTTTTTGAAAACCATTCATCACCGATAACACAATGATCAATGCCGCCACACCCAAGGCAATACCCGACATCGAAATCATCGAGATAAAAGAAATAAACGTATTGCGACTGGTGCGCTTAGTCGCACGCGTATAGCGCCAACCAATAACCCACTCATAGGGCACTCTAAATATATTTTTCAACATAACTTCCATAAAAATGCATCGGGCACTCAGCGCAAAGCCGCGCAAGTTTATTCCAATTCCATCAGGGATGCCCGCAAAATTGTCCAAAAAAGCATACTTAGAATTACAATGCCGGCGTGCATACCTCATTACTCTCGTCCTCCCTCACCATCGCGATACCTTTCGCTGTCCCGCCCCTTACGCTTATATCCGAGCTAGTACAGCAAGTTGAGCTTGCCACGCTTAGCCACTTACTTAAGCGTGCTGACATACCCAAAGTGAACCGTAGCACTGATCCTTTTTACCCAGAATCACCGCAAGAGCGTTGGTTAGCTGGCTGTCTAAATCTGCCCTCGCTGCCCCTTGCGCCCTTGCTGATGGCCGCTGATGCAAGCGCGCCCAACAATGAAGGCTGGGTGGCATTACGCCCCGTTCATTTACAAGCACAGCGCGATCATCTGATGCTGACCCCACCCGACCAACTACAACTTACCCCCGATGAGGCTCATGATCTATATGAGGCCGCATATCCATTACTTTGCGAACTCTCACCCAGACTACGTTGCCCTCATCCCGGTCATTGGTATGTAGGAGACGAACGAATCAGCTCTATGCTAAACGCACCCCATACCTGGCCAAGCTGTTCACCTCTACGCGCAGCGGGACAAAGTATTGATAGATGGATGCCATGCAATGTGCAATCGCGTTTTTGGCGCAAGCTGCAAAATGAAATTCAAATGATCTGGCATGTGCATCCTGTCAACCAAGCACGTACCGCGCGTGGCGCACCCACTGCCAATGCCATCTGGTTATTTGGCCCAGGAAAAATCAACGCCATTACTTTTCCCTTCAATACTATTTTGGCTCACGATCCAGTTGTTATCGGTATTGCTACACTTGCAGACAAACAAATATTAGCTTGGCCTACACAGTTCAATACAGCCCTTCTGGAGGCAGGCAACACGCTCATATGGCTAGATCCACTCACCTCTCCCTACCTCACCCAAGAATGGTCTGCTTGGACAGATGCCTTCCATACAATTGAGCGTGACTGGCTAGCTCCCGCCAGTGCAGCACTACATAGCGGCAAGCTAACGCAACTCAATTTAGTATTAATGGGAGAAGAAGGCTGGCTAACACTCCAGTTACGCTCATCTGATCGCTGGAAAATATGGCGTCATCACACCCTTCTGAGTTGCTTCAGCGCCTTACTCACGCCGCCGTATCCCAGTCAATAAAGGCCCACGCTAATATGTTCTTAACGGCAAGTACAGACAACTCACCCCGTATCGTGACGCGCGATTTCTCGCTAGCACATGCAGCACAACTTATTGCGCAGGGTATCGATCCCGTGCTGGCCCGTATTTTTGCTGCGCGTGGCATCGAACATGCCACACAGCTCGAAACAGAACTATCGCAACTGCTCCCCCCAACGCAGTTGCGTAACAACGAGCAGGCCGCCATATTATTAGCCGATGCCTTAAGTGCCGAACAAAAGATTCTGGTTATTGCTGACTATGACTGTGATGGTGCAACAGCCTGTGCCGTTGCAGTCCGCGGCCTGCGCCTCTTAGCCAAGGCATGTGGAAAAAGCGCAAAAATAGATTATCTTGTTCCCAATCGATTTGAATATGGCTATGGTCTCACGCCCGAAATCGTCGCACTTGCTGCATTACGCAAACCCGATTTACTTGTTACCGTCGACAATGGTATTGCCAGTGTCGACGGCGTTGCTGCCGCAAAAAATCTCGGTATAGCGGTGCTTATTACCGACCATCATTTACCAGGTAATACCTTGCCAGACGCGCACTGCATCGTTAATCCCAATCAACCAAAGTGCACGTTTCAAAGCAAACATCTCGCCGGTGTAGGCGTTATGTTTTACGTCCTCTTAGCATTACGCGCAGAACTCCGTGCACGCAATGCATTCAACACACCGTCACAACCCCGATTAGACAGTTTGCTTGATCTTGTTGCACTGGGCACCATTGCTGATGTTGTTGTGCTTGACCATAACAACCGAATTTTGGTTGCACAAGGGCTAAAGCGCATTCGCTCACGGGCAATGCAACCGGGCATTGCTGCATTACTCCAAGTGGCAGGACGCGAAGCCGCCCATCTTCACGCCAGTGATTTAGGTTTTGCAATTGGGCCGCGAATCAATGCAGCCGGACGTTTAGCAGATATGTCTTTAGGCATTGAGTGTTTACTAAGCGAAAATTTTGATCAGGCCTTAGCAATCGCTACACAGCTTGACGCAATTAACCGTGAACGACGTGTTATTGAAGCAGATATGCAAGAACATGCACTTAATTTGCTTAAAGATTTTTCCGCCAAAGAAACACTTACGTTGTGCACATTTTCGCCCGATTGGCATCAAGGTGTGATTGGCATTTTAGCCTCGCGTTTACGCGAGCGATTTCACCGACCCACCATTGCCTTTGCCCTTGGGGGCGACGGCATCATTAAAGGATCAGGTCGTTCTATCCCCGGCTTTCATCTGCGCGACGCCTTAGATCATGTCTCCAAACGCCACCCTCACCTTATACAAAAATTTGGGGGACATGCCATGGCAGCAGGGTTGACACTCGCGGCCACAGATTTAGATCGGTTTACTCAGGCATTCGAAGAAGTCGCGCAAACAGATCTTGATCCCAGCCATCTCAATCGTATTTGTGCCACTGATGGTGCGCTCACCCATGCGGCGTTGAATTCCAGTTTTGTCACACAACTGGCCCAACATGTGTGGGGGCAAGGCTTTCCTCCCCCCATTTTTGAAGGCATATTTGATGTGGCGCAACAAAATCTACTCAAAGATAAGCACTTAAAACTCGTATTAACTCAGCAAGGCCAACGTATCCAAGGTATTTGGTTTAATCACACGCAACCACTCCCCACACGCGTACGCATCGCTTATCGACTAGAACTTAATCGCTATAACGGAAACGAACAGATACAACTATTAGTAGAACAGGCCGACCCAACTTAAATGTGTTTTGGCAAAATGCAGGCGCACAATCCCCAAAAAATATTTACCGACTCATCGTTGCAATCAAGCATGCAATACATCCCTTGTATTAAATAATATTGAAATACCGTCCCAAGCGCTCTAAAAATGCAGCCTTTGATACAGCATCAATTTGATCTAAAGATCGTGCACGGCGGACAGTGACGGGTTCAGTCTGCTGCCCAACATCGCGCACTTCAGAAAAACTCACCGAAGCATTACGTATCGCACCAAAACCGCGTGGTCTGTATCCAAGCGTGCCTTCAGCCACCTCATACCCAACCGACTTTCGACTGAGTGATTTTTGCCCACTAAATAACAACGTCGCTTCAGGTAAGGTACGTCGCTCTGATTCGGTTGGCGGCATCCCCGTGCCATATTTACCAAACACAACACGCCCTCGCGAGCCGGGTGTCACATCGTAAATACCTCGCGCCTCAACCGCTAATCTAGGCAGATTAATTCGTTCCTGATGAAGTGTGCCAAAACCTGATTTATCGCGATATGTCACGCGATAATCAGCCGACTCACGGAGAAATTCGACCGCTTTAGTACGTCCCTGATTATCTTGAAAATGGGTAAGAGGATGCACTAAAGAAGTAGGTTGCCTCACTCCCTGCCCAACCTCCGAGCGACTTGCTTCTGCGCTATACCATTGTGTAATCGCCTCGCGTGTGTAAGGCCTATTGTCAGCATACACAACCTTCCCATCCTCGCCCTTTGTTAACAAAGTCACCGTATCCGGTTTGGGGAAATCAGGCCTAGCCGCCCAAGCAGTACCAGTGGACTGAGATAAACGCACCACATTCGAAGTGACGGTATCCATATTTTTGCGAAAATTCATCGTATTACCCCGTCAGAAAATAAGAGATGGCTATGATTTCACAATAAGTGGCTTGAGCACGCAAAAAAGCATCAATATGTAATATTTGTTCAAAATAGAATACCCCTCCTTGACCGCTACTCCCTCAATGCAATACCGCAACTAGCCTTTACCCCAATAAAGAAAGCCTTGGTTTACATAGCAGCGCGACCAAATAATACCTCCACACATTTTTGCGAAAAATAGAACTAATTTAGTAAGAATCGCAAACAACAACAGCGCACAATTCTTCTCCATAAAGCATATAAGCCGTATCCTTTTGGGGACAAGCCTTGGACAATCATAAATTTACGCATCTTAAAGCAGCGATCAAACACCAGGGGTTGACTCGCGATGACTTGATCAAGGAAGGCGGCCAAATTCGCATTTCAGGAAAGACCTACACAATCGCTACCGATAAGGTCTCTACTGAATCACAGAACTACGCAAAAAGTCTGCTTGAGTTTTTCACCCATAGAGTGGCTCATGGACACCTCACGCAATCAAGGTCAGAGCAAATCCATAACGCGCTTCTAGAACACGCTCACAAAAAGAAAAATAGTCCACCCGAAAAGGATGCATCCACAGAAAATAACAAGCAGCCAGCAAATCAAAAAGCGCTGTCTTCCCCTCCCCGATTAGAAGGAGGTGGTGGTGGAGGTGGTGGTCACCAAGGTAATATCGTCACCCCCCCTAAACACACGCGTCGTCCTTCCGTAGCAACATCAACTTACGATGATGCAAATGGAAGACGTCACTCCATAGCAACATCCATGCATGATGAGCTTAATCATAACGATGAAGCCGGAAAACAAAATTATCTGACATCAACAATAAAAGAGCTTAATAAAACTGATAAACCTGAGGAGCCAGATGCGCCAACCCTCACGCTATTACAGCAAATACTTGAGATAATAAAAGAAATACTAAAATTACTTCAAGAAAAAAAGAAAGACGATGACGATGCCAATGTGGACGGCATCTCTAAAAAACCAGAGGGCATCGATAAATTTACTGACACCGCTGACTTAGAAACCCAAACTCCTCCGCCACCGCCCGGTCCTAACACCAGCATCGATGGTGAAGACGATACCGATGCCAATACCAGCACCACGAGCAGCGCTCGTCGCAACAGTGCTAACAACATTCCGCTTGCTGCCACCACCACGACACCGCGCTTAAGTCCTAACACCAGCATCGATGGTGAAGACGATACCGATACCGATGCCTATACCAGCACCACGAGCAGCGCTCGACTCAACAGTACTAACAACATTCCGCCTGCTGCCACCACCACGACACCACGATTAAGTCGTAACACCAGCATCGATGGTGAAGACGATACCGATGCCGATGCCAATATCAGCGCCACGAGCAGCGCTCGTCGCAACAGTGCTAACAACATTCCACCTGCTGCCACCACCACGACACCGCGCTTAAGCCCTAAC
>JADYYQ010000179.1 GCA_020853585.1 Ottowia sp. | reverse complement strand
TGTGTTTATTTTTGGATGCGCAAAATCGGCTTATTGTGGCAGAGGAGTTATTTCGCGGTAGCTTGTTGCAAGCCAGTGTTTATCCTCGTGAAATTGCTCGGCAATCTTTGTACCACAATGCCGCCTCGCTAATCGTGGCGCACAATCATCCATCGGGTATGGCTGAGCCGAGTCAAGCGGATATCCGCTTGACTTTGGATCTACGTGAAAGCATGGCCTTAATTGAAGTGCGTTTGCTAGATCATTTTATTGTGGCGGGTCACCAGATCTATTCTTTTGCTGAAGCGGGTGTGCTTTGATGACGAAGGGTGTGTGGTCTTTTATATTTCCAAAAAATGAATATGCAGCGAAAAGAGTAAATGATCATGCACGCTTCTTATGATAGGGCGATGAGGGGGAGCGATATCTTTTCATGGGCGTGAAAAGCGTGCCATGCACACACAGGTGGACCGCACGGAGCAAGGTATAAATCGATTTAAGGACGTATTCCTATGCTTGTATTTGGATATGCGCTGGGGGACATCAGATTAGGGGCTTTAGGGTGGTGATATTTTGTTTCTTTAAGGGAAATTGCGAGTGCGGCGCGCCCTTTTTAACGAAGCATTGCTTGCCTTGGGTGATTTTTTACGGATATAATCGCCCGTTTCGCTATTTAGATAGCAAGCCATCCACTAAATTCAGGAGTGCTTTATGGCACGCGTTTGTGTAGTAACCGGGAAAAAGCCAATGGTTGGCAACAATGTTTCCCATGCAAATAACAAAACGAAACGTCGTTTTTTGCCTAATTTGCAAAATAAACGTCTTTGGGTTGAATCCGAGAACCGTTGGGTTACCTTACGTTTATCCAATGCTGGGCTGCGTACTATAGATAAAAATGGCATTGATGCAGTGCTTGTCGATCTTCGCGCACGCGGCGAAATTTAAGTGCTGACATAAGGGGTGCATTGTGGCTAAAAGTGTTCGTGACAAAATAAAATTAGAGTCCACAGCAGGGACTGGTCATTTCTATACGACGACAAAAAATAAACGTACAAAACCAGAAAAAATAGAAATTATGAAATTTGATCCGGTGGTACGTAAGCATGTCTCTTACAAAGAAGCAAAAATAAAATAGGGTGGATTTCCTTTTTTATGAACATAACGGGTCGCTTTGCGGCCCGTTATGTTTTCCCCTTGGTTTTCCTCTTGGGCATTGGGTATCAGAGGGAAAATAAAAAATTCTATTTTCCTCCATTGCCATCAATGACCGGCAATCATCATCTCTTCAATTAAGATCGATCCCGTTTGCTTGGTGCCCCGTGTTGTTATGTCGTTGCCGATGGCGGCTAGTTGATGGAACATCTGTTTAAGATTACCTGCAATGGTGATGCCTTCTACAGGGTATGCGATTTTGCCGTGTTCAACCCAATAGCCTGAGGCGCCGCGTGAGTAGTCGCCGGTCACGTAGTTCACGCCTTGTCCCATGAGGTCAGTGACCAATAAACCTGTCCCCATTTTTTTGAGCATGGCACAGAGATCATCACTAGACTGTGTGAGTTTACTTTTGAGTTGTAAGTTGTGTGATCCCCCGGCGTTGCCAGTGGAGGTCATGCCCAATTTGCGTGCTGAGTACGTTGACAAAAAATAGCCTTGAACAATGCCGTTGTGCACGACATCACGGCGTTGTGTGCGTACACCTTCATCATCAAAAGGTGCGCTGCCCATGGCGCCGAGCTGATGCGGTTCTTCATAAATCGAAATATGCTCGGGAAAAATAGCTTGCCCTAATGAGTTGAGCAAAAAGCTTGATTTGCGGTAAAGTGCGCCGCCTGAGACTGCTTGAACAAATGCGCCTAGTAAACCAATGGCAAGCGGGGCTTCAAATAATACCGGGCATTTGCGTGTGCTTAGATTGCGAGGATGGAGTCTGGCTAATGCGCGTTGTGCTGCATAGGTGCCGATATTTTCGGGATGCGCCATCATTGCGGGGGAGCGCGCTGAGCTGTACCAGTCATCTCGCTGCATATGCGTGCCTGTCCCGGCAATAGGCGCACATGCGATAAAGTGGCGCGAGGTGGGGTAGCCAGATGAAAAACCTTGGCTATTGGCATAAATAAAGTGCGCGTGTTGTGTAGAGACGCTTGCCCCATCGCTATTGCTGATCAAGGGGCTGACTGAAAAAGCGGCTTGCTCGGCGCGTTGTGCAATGCTAAGCGCATGTGGGGCATCGATATCCCAGCGATGAAATAAATCTAAATCTTGTGGATGGTGTTCGAGTAATGTGGGATCAGGTAAGCCGGCACAGTTATCTTCAGCCGTAAAGCGGGCGATGTTATAAGCGGCTTCGACGGTTGCCTTTAGCGCTTGTTCAGAAAAATCTGAGGTACTGGCGTGACCACGGCGTTGACCGATAAATACCGTGATGCCCATTCCTTTATCTCGATTGCGTTCGATGGTCTCGGTTTGACCTTTGCGTACGGTTACTGATAGACCGGTACTTTCAGAAAACTCGGTGGCAGCATCGGTGGCTCCACAGGCGCGTGCATGATCTAAGGTTGTTTGGGAAAATTCTTTTAGCTGTGCTTGGCTATAGCTAAAGCAGTCGGAGGCCACAGTTTTCATTGGTGCTTTCAAAAAACTTAAAAGGTTGAATGTGTTGTCATTATGGGTCTCAGCGTAGGTTCAATAGCTTGTTATCTCACTAAAGTAGTGCGCTGTACTTATTGTGTTGGGTGGGCAGCGTACTTTATTTTGAACGTCCCCTGAAACGATTAAAGACGCCATCATAGCAAGACAAGACTGAAATATTACTCGGTGTGTGCGTGCGTTTCTAAGATTAAATGCCATATTGTGCTGTTAAGGGTGCTGCACGGAGATACAATAGCGGTATGTCACGCCAACGTTCCCACCACAGTAAAAATAGCGCGCCTCTCGCGCCCCTCAACGCAGATACCTGTACGGATGATGAGGTTTCTGAAAAAAGTAAATCGCAGCGTAAGCGAGAGATGCTTGCCCTGCAAAAACTTGCGGCCGAGCTGGTGTTGTTTTCTAAAGAGCGTCTTGCCACAATTTCGCTCAATGATGATTTGCGCACAGCCATTGAAGATGCGCGTAATACACGTACTCATGAAGGCAAGCGGCGCCAGATGCAGTATCTTGGTAAGCTAATGCGCTTATTGGAAGACCCAGAAGTGTTGGCGATTCGATCAGCATTGGATGCATGGTATGGGACCAGCAAAGCACATACGGCCCAGTTGCATCACCTTGAGCATTGGCGAGATAGTTTGTTGGCGGATGACGCAGAAATGACCCGTTTGTTAAGTGAATATCCGCAGGTAGATGCGCAAGCGCTGCGCACTTTGGTGCGCAATAGTCGTAAAGAACGCCTTTTGGGTAAAACGACGCAACATGCGCGCGCGCTATTTCGGGTACTAAAGCAGCTATTAGAACCGACTCGCTGAGTAAAATGCGTGGCGATGGTCGTATCCTCGTGTATAAAAAAGCGTTTATAGAGATACATCTACTCTCGATATGTTCTCCTACATACGCTTGGTGATTATTAGCACTGTGCTCCCCCGAAAATTTTGAACGACAAAATATACAAACCAAAAAATAAATGCGCTAAAAAATTTCACGGTCTCGTTTTATATGTATCTTAAGTTGATTTTTAAAATAAAATGGGGGGCCGTGATGTGGTGATCAATGCATCACATTTTTTGAAAATGTCAAAGGCGCTTTGTTTTGATAGATCTTCTTCCTCATTCAGTATTGATACAGACGCTCAGCACACTTGCGGGATGGCAGGTTTGCATGGATCGCAGTGCGATTTATAAATCTTTTGTTTTTCCGGACTTTAACCGAGCATTTAGTTTTATGACGAGTGCAGCTTTGTATGCGGAGCGTCATCACCATCATCCCGAGTGGTCGAATATCTTTAATCGCGTCGACATTACTTTATCTAGCCATGATGCAGGAGGCGTAACGCAAAAGGATATTGATTTTGCTCGATGGATTGAAATCTATTTGCAGAATACCTAGCCACCATCACCTTCAGGCGCTCGCTATAGCGGTTTTGTCGACTTTGCGCTTTATGTTTGGGGCAGCTAACGCCCTGTATGTTCAATTACTATCTCAAGAAAAAATTAATGCAAAGCATTCTCCCCAGCATATTAGGTGTTATCGGAAATACCCCTTTGGTCCAATTAGACAGATTAGTTAAGCACTTTGAAGTTGATGGTTCACTACTTGTAAAACTCGAATATATGAATCCCGGTTTTTCAAAAAAAGATCGGGCTGCGCTGGGCGTGATCGAAGAGGCGGAAAAAGCAGGGTTGCTCAAACCAGGTCAAACAGTTGTTGAGTTAACAAGTGGAAATATGGGCACCGGTCTAGCGATTGTTTGTGGGATAAAAGGTTATCCATTTGTTGCGGTGATGTCAAAAGGAAACTCCATTGAACGTGCTCAGATGATGGCAGCGCTGGGGGCAGAAGTGATTTTGGTTGATCAAGCAATTGGGTCGATTCCTGGACAAGTCTCTGGTGCCGACCTTGAGCGGGTAGACGAAGCCGCTCAGCATATTACGCAATTACGTCACGCTTTTCGCGCAGATCAATTTCATCGACGGGGAAATTGGCTCTCACATTATCATGGAACCGGTCCCGAAATCTGGGCGCAGACGGAGGGAAAGATTGACTACTTTGTCGATTTTCTAGGTTCTGGCGGGACATTTGCGGGGGTGACAAAAGCGTTGAAGGAACGCAAACCCTCGATTCAATGTTATGCCGTCGAACCTGAGGGTGCTGCGGCTGTTGCCGGACTGCCCATCACAGATATAAACCATCCTATTCAGGGCGGTGGTTATGCTTACGCTGATCTGGATTTTTTATCGGATGTGCCAATTGATGGTTTTCTTCAAGTCTCAGGGGATGCTGCAAAAGAGATGGCGCGTGCATTGGCAAAGTATGAAGGCATATTCGGCGGGTTTTCTGGTGGTGCGAACGTGGCGGCTGCTATACAGTTATTAAAACGAAATCCGGGAAATACCGTGGTTACGGGGATCTGTGATAGCGGTCTTAAATATCTCAGCACTGATTTGTGGAAGATATAAACAAAATACTTTAGGGTGTTTCAATAACGATTCGTGTTTTCCAAAAATATGTTTATCACGCTTAAAAACAAGATCCCGACCGGGGCATGCGAAAAAAATGATCAGTCATTGAAATGACTAAACGTGAGAGATGACGTAAGAGACTTACTACTCTGGACGAATTTCTTGATCTGAGCTTAGCTTATTTATGGATACATTTAATTCGTACGCTCAAAACACAAATGTAGAAAATTTAAGTGTAGAGGAAAAAAATATTTCACCTGGTGCCTTCCGTCGTTATACAGTTGGGGTGTTAAATAAAGCGAATGAGCTATCTCCGGGAAAGATACCTGAAATAGAACGTTATAAACCCGCTCTTTCCAAAGACGATTGTATAAATATCCTTTTGGGGGATATGGAAGCGCATATTAAAAGTAGTGCTCGTAATGATGGCGTATTATAATGATGGCGTATTAAATAGTGCTTTTGCCACTTTGATTCCTAAAGCGTGGCAATAGCTTGTGATCTCTGCGGTATTGGGGCTGGGGGGGAATCGAACAGTAACCGATTTAAGGATTTGTCGGTGTTCTAAAATGCGCTTGGCAGACCTGCTCCTTTTAAAGAAGCATAATCTTCCCTTGAAGAAATGCGACTATACCCTGGCAACAAAATCGTAGAGGATGTTGACCGTTCGATCGACTTAGTGAGCTCATCCCACTATATCGATAGAAGATCAGATTGATTCCTTTAAAAAGGAAATTGCCGACTACCATTAGGATATTCACGATGTTTTTTCAACAACACCTCGCTTTTAGCGCACTTTTTCTTATCGCCATGACATCCGCTACTCTTTCTGCCGCATCCTCTTCTTTGCCTACGCCACCTCTGGCCGCTAAACTTGCTTGGCAAGAAACGCGTCATGGCGAAGTCATTACCGATGACTATCATTGGTTACGTGAAAAAACTAATCCTAAGGTAATTGCTTATCTTAATGCTGAGAATGCTTATACGGAGGCAATGACCAAAGATTTAGGCGCGCTTACTCAAACTTTATACAAAGAAATGAAGAGTCGTTTAAAAGAAACTGATTTATCAGTACCTATACGGCGCGGGAATTTCTACTATTACAGTCATACTAAAGCGGGCGAGCAGTATCAAATCCACTATCGTCGTCTTGCGAAGGCAGATTTTTCGTATGATGCTCATGCAAAAGAAATGCTTTTGCTCGATGAAAATCAACTTGCAAAAGATCAACCATTTTTCGATCTCAATAGTGTTGCTGTTAGTCCGGATGGACGTTACTTAGCTTACTCGACCGATACGACGGGCTATCGCCAATACACGCTGTATATCAAGGACCTTAATAGCGGACAATTGCTAAGCGATACGTTTGCGCGCGTGACTTCCATCGCATGGGCGGCAGATAACCAAACTTTATTTTTGGTACAGGAGGATGCCATCACCAAACGTGCTGATTTGCTGTTACGCATGAAGTTAGGTCACCCGCCTGTTGAGGTATACCGGGAAGCGGTAGAACAATTTAGTCTATGGATTCACAAAAGTCATGATCAGCGTTTTATCCTGCTCAATGCAGAAAGTACAGATACCCACGAAGTGCGTATCTTGCCTGCTAATCAACCGCAAGATCTTTTTCGCTCAGTGCTCGGGAGAACTACCGGACACCGCTATAGCGTTGATCACCGTGAGGGAGAGTTATTTATCCTCACCAATCAATCTGCTAACAACTTTCGTTTAGTTAAGGCGCCTTTGCTCACACCTGATTCGACTCACTGGAAAGAGCTGGTGGCACACGACCCCGATGTGTTACTTGAGTCGTTTGATATTTTTTCTGAGTTTCTGGTTGTGAGTGAAAAAACCGCGGCACAGGAACGCCAACGTATCTATGATTTTGCTAAGCAGCACTGGAAGACGGTGCAATTTGATGAGCCCGTGTACAGCTTATATGCAAGTGGTACACCCGAATTTACTTCGCAGCGTTACCGTTTGATGTACCAATCGCCCCTCACTCCACCGACGGTACTTGATATCGATATGGCAAGTGGTCAGCGCGAGATATTAAAACAAGAAGAAGTACCCGGCTATAACCCTGCTCTTTATGAAAGCAAACGTTTGTGGGTCACTGCGCGTGACGGCGTGAAGGTGCCTCTTTGGATGATGTCGAAAAAAGGTATTAAGCAAGACGGCTCAGCCCCCTTACTGCTCTATGGTTATGGTTCATATGGGATTGCTGCTGATGCGGCATTTTCTAATAGTCGTATTAGCCTGCTTGATCGTGGCGTGATATTTGTCGAGGCACATATTCGCGGTGGTAATGATCTGGGTGAATCTTGGCATGAGCGGGGCATGCTGATGAATAAAAAGAATACTTTTTATGATTTCATTGATAGTGCGGAGTATCTTATTGAGCAGCGTTGGACAAGTCCACATCATTTGATTATTGAAGGGCGCAGTGCAGGAGGTTTATTGATGGCGGCGACGGTGAATATGCGTCCCGATTTATTTCTTGCAGTACATGCAGGTGTGCCATTTGTCGATGTGATCAATACTATGATGGACAGTAGCTTGCCGCTTACAGCGGGTGAATATCTTGAATGGGGCAATCCCAATGACAAACTTGCTTATGACTATATGCGTAGCTATTCGCCCTATGAAAATATTGAGCGTAAAGCCTATCCAGCAATGCTGGTCACGACCGGGTTAAATGATAGTCAGGTCATGTATTGGGAGCCGGCAAAATACGTCGCTAAAATGCGTGCTTTGAAAACAGACACTCACCCGCTCTTATTTAAAGTGAATATGGTTGCAGGTCATGGCGGTGCGTCTGGGCGTTATGACGCTATCAAGGAGCGAGCGTTTGAAATGGCTTGGATGTTGTCGCAGTGGGGTATTCGCTAAGCTCTTGGCAGTAGGGCGGCTTAAGTACAGCGCGGGTGGATGTAAGCGTGGAAGTAATAATAGTCATACGCCACATGTGCGTTGCAGTCGCTGTTGTCGTCATCCTTTTTATGGCTGCGATCATACTTGTGCGACGCACATGTGACCCAATCGATCACGTTGTTATTCAGATAAATTTGCGCCTACTTTAGGTTAATTTTCTCACTTCAATCGAAAAGCGAGGTGAGTAACTCGTCTTTCGACATGATTGATCAGCGATAGGTATTTTATTTGAGTGCGATATGGCATTGTGTGTGTATTAAAAGCGATAGCGGGTAGTAAGCTGAAACGAACGGGGTGCACCCGGTAAGCTTAAATGAGGGCTACTACCGTGGCCGGCAATAATATATTGGCGATTAAATAGATTGAAAAAATTGAGTTGTACATCATACCGTTTGCTTTGATAAGACAGCATGGTATCCACTGTGGTGTAGTGCGGCAATGTAACGGTATTGCCTGGATTCGCAAAACGATTTCCCACATGATTTATCCCAAGCGCGGCGCTCCATCCCTGGCTTAATATTTTTTTAAGCCATAGATTGGCGCTATGCATGGGTGTCAATGTTGGCCGTTTACCTTGCACGGGTTCCCGGGCATCGATAGCCAGACTAGAAACCATATGTGCATTGAGATATGCATAGCCCGACCAAATTTCCCAATCCGGCGACAGTTGTCCGGACAGCGTGAGTTCAACACCGTCACTGCGTTGTGCCCCTAGCGGAATTAAGCGATGGGTTGCCGGATCAGCGGTCTTCATATGCGTGCGCTCTAACCGAAAGATAGCAATGGCAAGCGCAAGCTGATCTTGAAAAAAATCAAACTTTGCGCCTATCTCATGATTGCTGGTTTTCTCCGGGGCAATATGAGCATTATTTTGTGCCAGAGGAAAAAATTCAGCGGAGGGTTGAAATGATTGACTATAGGACAAATAATAAGATTGTCCAGCCAAGGGTTGATAGACTAAACCTGCGCGTGGACTCCACGCATGATCAATACGATCAAGATTATTTTTCCCGAACATTTTCTCAGTCATTGATTGCTGAAATCGATCGTAGCGGATACCGGCTAATGCCTTCCAATGAGGCGTGAATGTCAGCAGTGCTTGGGTATAGGCACTGGCAACAGTGAGTATGCTGGTGTTATTGATAATGGGTTTAGCAGCGAGGGCCAAAGGTAATGTTGGCAATATAGGATTAAATAGATTTACGCTGCCGATGGTTTTGCGTGCAGTCCACAGATCTTTATTTTGCTGTCCAAACTCAATACCGTAGAGAAATTGCTGCATCATGCCGCCCCAAAAATGCTTTTGCATCAGTTCGGTTTGATTAAAAAATCCTGTCTCATGGCGTTGTACATCACCTCGCATAAATGTGGCCATACGCGTATTTTCATTTACGCTGCTAACAAAAGTATTGTGGCGATCTAAGCGATAGTCGTAATAACGTCCAGTATTACGTAGCGACCATATGGAATCGAATTGATGATCGAGCGTAAAAGCGATCGCCCCCACACGTGTATGGGTGTAGTCAACATCGCGTGCGTTTGCGGCACCGTAATAGACATGGGGTGGGATATTGACGGGCCGGCCTTGGAATGAGGGAATGCCCAAATCAGTTACACGTCTATCAGACAGGTGTTCGGCTTGAAGTAGCAATTGTGTTGCTGGGCTAAATGTAAGTAGCACAGAGGGAGAGAGCGCATGGCGATTTAAAAATTGCTGATCACGATAATGATTGCCCCCTTCCACTGCACCAGTGATACGCCACGCTAGGTGCCCCTCTTTGTCTGCTTTACGTGCTAAATCAAATTCGCCGCGCCGTTGCATCCAACTACCTAACTGGGCACTAACCTCACTTTGATCAATACCTGGTTTTTTTGTAATCCGATTAATCAGGCCACCTGATGAGCCACGACCATATAAAACAGCGGCTGGACCTTTTAGTATTTCTACTTGTTCGATATTGGCAAGGTCACGAAAATACATTGCATCATCGCGTAAGCCATCAATAAATTGATCCGCTAATGCAGAAAATCCACGTATCGTCACTTGATCACGTTGACCATCTCCTGTTGATAAGCCGATTCCGGGAACCACTTTTAATGCATCTTGCAGTGAGTGCATAGCTTGATCGCGTAGCAGACTTTGCGGCACCACGTTAACGGTTTGCGGAATATCTCGCAATGGCGCATCTATTTTTGTTGCACTTCTGACTGTCGGGAGATGATAGGGGGCGATAAAAATGCTGGACGCATTTACTTTTACTTCATCTAAGGTTGTGTCCGATAAATCGTGCGCCAAGATTGATTGACTACTTATTAAGGCTAGGGCTAAAAAAGAAATGCGCATCCGCTTAAGTGCGCGCTTATATAAATTTATTGTGGTGATGGAAAAAATAGACATACATGTGCTTTACGAAAAATAATGGGACTTAGGGGCAATGACAGTGTGGTGACAAGGGTCAGCTGCATGGCGCTGTTGATATATAAGCATCAAACAACACCATGCTGGCATCTATTCAAATGTAGATTGCTTGATAAGAGGAGAGCCGTGCGTGTTTTAATTTTGGTAGCTTGTGCGATGGGCTTTCATAGCGCGAAAACTAAGAGAGCGATCATCACCAAGAAGAAATGCCCCTACACCTTGCGCACGCCAAGCATCAAATTGACCCGGTGCGCGCGGTATCGCACAAAATGGCACGCCATTTTTTTTACAGCAGTCAGCGATTTTTTGAATAGCGTGTTGCACTATAGGGTGTTGTGTTTGCATAGGTAAACCTAAGCTTTGCGATAAATCAATCGCACCTTCAAGCACCATATCAATGCCGGGGACGGAGATAATCTCGTCGAGATGATCCAGAGCCAGCCGATCTTCAATCATCACGACGACCATGATTTCTTGGTTAGCTTGTTGGCAATAATTGAGTAAATCAATGGTGCCAAAACCTGTAGTTCTACCGCCACTTATCCCACGTTTGCCCAGTGGTGCGTAGCGGCTTGCAGTAATAACTTGTCGCACTTGCTCGGCTTGATTGACATGTGGCACCACAATACCTTGCGCGCCGCAATCTAAGACGCGCAAAATGGTTTCAGGTGCGGTGGAGGGAACGCGTACTAATGCTGTGATACCCGCACTTTCTGCTGCGCGGATCATATTTTCTACGGTTTCTAAATTAACACTGACATGTTCCATATCGATGATGACAAAATCGTAAGCTGCGTAAGCGATCATTTCAATCAGGATAGGTGCAGGGATAGAATTGATTAAACCAAAGACAGATTTTCCAGCGTGGAGTGCTGCTTTTAATTGATTAGTGTGTAGCATCGCTCGATATTTCGTTAAGAAGATAGTGATGTTGTGGGTGTGGGTGGCGCAAAAAATCGTGATGCGAGATATGCCAGGCATAGGCTCCCGCATAAGGAAAAACCACGAGATCACCACAACGTATCCGTTTAATAGGTGCTTTAAACGCGAGTAAATCTTTAGGTGTGCATAATTGACCTACTACTGAGATTGACTTTGCACTGAGCTCAGTACGCGTATAAGGATGCGCCCAACGCGTGACGGGCATCACTTGAAAAGGATGGCTATGGCCTTGTGCATAGGGAGTGCGAAAGTGATGTGTTCCACCTCGTATGATTGCATAGTGATCACCAAAAGCTTCTTTGATATCGATGACCTGCGCTGCGTAGTAGCCGCAGGCCGCTGTGATATATCGTCCGCATTCCATACGTATTTTCTTGCCGTGCTTTAATACGAGTTGCTGCAAACCTTGCGCGAAAATAGGCCAAGCAAACTGCTGTTCTAGTTGTTGGTAGTTAACGCCAATACCTCCACCGACATTGATATGGTCAATCGTTAAATGATAGTCTTGGCACCACTTGTGCGTTTGCTGTAGATAAGTATCGAGTAGTTTGATATGGGCATCCGCATCTAACTGATGTGATAGCAAGTGGAAATGAAAACCTTGTAAATGTATTTGCGGATAGCGGCGCAAAGTGTCTAAACATGCGGGTAATTGATCGAGTGCAATGCCGAAAGGAGTGGGTCCACCGCCCATCATCAAGCGCGTGGGCGCGAGATCATGCAAAGAAAAATTGATGCGCAATAATATTTTTGCGGGTTGATTTAAACGCTGGGTAATATACGCTAGGCGTTCAAGTTCAGTGCGACTCTCAATATGAATCGCGGCAACATTTTTCTCTAATGCGAGGGTGAGTTCTTGATCGGTTTTCCCCGGGCCGCTAAAAATAATTGGGGTATGCGGGAAATATTCTCGTACCCACGCTAACTCGCCGCCTGATGACACTTCAAAGCCATGTACCCAAGGAGCCAGCGCGCGCAAGATGGGTACATCTGAATTGGCTTTAATGGCATAAAACAACTCGCAGTTAGGCGTGGGTAATGTACTGCGCAATTGTTTAATGTGCTCTTGCAGTGCATCGAGATCATAGACGTAAGCGCAAAGCGGTTCATCTGTGGTGTTGAGCAATTGCTGTAGATGCTTTTCAATTTTTGGCCAATTTGTATTCATACCGTACCCATTGTGAAACCGATGGGTTGAGGTACGCAAACATAGGCCGCTTCTTTGTCGGCATTCTTAAGAAAACGATTGAGTAAATTTGTTTTTGCGGGAAATATTTTTTTTGTGCGTAAAGCATTGATTTGTGCTGCTGAATGACTATCGCCGTAAGCCGCTTGATACGCATGCAAGCATTGTTGTACGACCGCCCATAGACGATTTTGTAGCATCACATTTTCAGGGGCAAGCTGATGAATGGCTTCACAAAAATTATTCACAAAAAGACAGTAGGCGATACGATTCCACCCTTGTTGTTGGCTATAGCATAAAGACTCACGTGCGCGTGCACTTAGATGACTGAGTTGTGCTTCATCATAATGCTCACGCACTAACTTGACGCCTTCAAAATCACGCAAGAATATTTGCCGTGGCCATCCCGCTTGTATTCCTATCATGACATTTTGCAAGTGGGGTTCAAACACTAAACCATGTTTGAAGTAACAGTACAGCACGGGTAGCATCAAAGTCTTGACATAGTCAAAAAACCATTGCTCGATCGCTGCATCGATCGGCATGTTTTCAGCGTGTGCCATATCCTCAAGTAATCGGCTTAAACGGCGTTCGCTATGCGCATGATTGCCGAATAAGGCGCCCGCTAAAAGGGGTTTTGCTTGGGGCAATAAATCTTTTTCAAAATTTTCTCGCAAGATTAGGCCAAATCCTTCAATGATTTGATTATTTGCGTGTGCATCAGGTGCGCGCATATCAACCGACATAAAAGCCGGTTCTTCAAGTACATGGATGCCTTGAAATTCTTTTTGTAAATTGCTTAATAAGGGTCGTATCAAACGCGTAATATGCATCGCACTTTCAAGCTCATACCAAGCATTTTTTCGAATGCAATTAGTTACCCTTACATTCAATGAAAATTTATAAAAATAAGGATGGCCAGGCTGATACAAAGTACGTATCGATGCTGTGGGGAAAAAATCATTTCCTTGTGGCCCGAGGTAAAGAAGGCGTCCATGATCGATGGCTTGTTTAAGTAGAGGGAGATTGCATAAATAATGCGCTTGCCAAGGATGAGTTGGGATAGCAACGTAAGCGCTATCTACGGACGGTGCAGTGGGGGCAATTAATTGATCACAGGGCGTCGTTAATAAAGATTGTTGGCATATATCTTCACGAGGCACGGCAAAGTAATGCAGGGGGAATTGGCATCGCATCTCGGGGGAGTAGTTCGCCGTATCTTTCTTAGAAAATCCTTGGCGACTTTTGGGGGCAGGATGAAAGGGATGACCAAAGATAAGTGATTGCTCTGAGTCAATATAAGCCTCAAGCGCATGGTTAGAAAAGCGCTCGTTTGTATGGGCTGCAGCAGAGGACAGCAGTGCAGTGGTGACCTGAATGCTGTCATGAATTTGCGCTATCAAATCTGTATTGAGCGGTAATTCATATTTAAGCGCGAGCTCGTTGAGTAGCAAAGTCGCAAGTTCCATGCCTTCTAATAGGCGCCAATAATCCCCGGTGGATTGACACCAGATACCCGCGCGGTAGCGAAAATTGCCGGTGAGAGAGGGGTGAGCCACTACGGCTAATAATTTTTTATGGGTATAGGGAAGAGCGATGTGGATGACACTGCCTCCTTGCTGTTGTAAAACCATATTAACCGTCATAGGCCAGCTGTCAGTACCTGTAGCCTGGACTACAGTCAGTTGATTTTCCGGTAGGGCAACTTCGCGGATATAGCAATTTAATAAAGCTTGTTGACTACGTTGTTCAGCAGTTAAACGTGCCACTGTGGATGGATAATGATTTTTAGATTGAGAGAGTAGAGACATAGTGGGTATTTAATCGATCGCGCGATAATGAGTGCGCTTGACGGTGAGAAAAAAGGTATACATCGCAGCGAAAACGATAACGCTGCCGCCGAGTAAAAATGGACCATATGTGTCAATGGTTGTGGCTGCGCATCCAGCACCCAGACCGGCCAACACGCCCCCCCACTTGGCACTGCTTTCAAACCAACCAAATGTTCGTCCTGCTGTTTTGTTTGAAACGCTGTGTGCAAGCAATGCATGTAAAGTAATAAATCCAGCGGTCATCGCAATACCCATTAGCACTCGATAGCCGATCAGCCACGGTAAAGAAGTCGGAAGTGATTGACCGAGCAAACTAATACTTAAGATGAGATAGGTGAATGTCAAGGCAGGCAAAAGTTTCCCTCTACCTAGCCAGCGACTTAAAGGTAGCGCAAGCATTAAATAAATCAGGTGTGGCAACCCAAATAACACACCGACGGTGGTGGTAGATAATTCTGTAAAAGCGAGGTGAATGGTTTGAATAAAATAGGGGAAGGTGGTAACCGTCGCGAAGGTAAAGAGAAATTGCAGTAAATAAATTTGTGTGGGTGTTGCCGAGCAATGTATCGTCGCAATCGGGGTGTCTTTTACTTTATCCTTGCTTGTATTAGCGTGTGATTCAGTGACTAAGCAGCTAATCATTACCGCGGCTAATAAAGGTAATAAAGCCAGATAACGATACAGCACAATTGGCGAACCTATCGTCACCCATAGACCGACACAAATAGGCGCGACGACGAGCGCTGCACGTGCTGACCATTGCATAGCAGTCAAACTGCGTGTGAGCGTATTACCGCTTACTAATGTTGCGAGATAGGCATTGGATGCAGAAAACGTACCGCCCAATAAACCCTGCATGACCAAGGCAATAAAAAACACCCAGGTATTACTTGCGTAACCAGCCAATAAAAAACTAATAGACAGGCCTAATTGTGCGCGAATAAGTAAAGGGCGTTTACCAAAACGATCCGCTAATCGTCCCCACCACGGACTACTGACTGCTGTCAGTAAAGTCGGGACGATATAAAAAACACCCGCTAAATAAGGTATTTCATTATGCAGTGAGTCACGCAGAATGAGCGTAAAAAACGGCGGCATACCGAGTGCAGCAAAGGCAGAAATAAAATGGCAAAACATCACGATAAGCACCGTGTTACGGTGCTTTACCGTGGGTGCTAAAGAGACGATGTGCATCGGGCTTCCAAAAGAAAATTAGGTGCGCTACGACCATAGTGTTTGTTGACATCAAGGCTGCCGCTGGTTTGCTTATCGATGAGTGTGGCTGCAACTAATAAATACTTGATATATAACGTGTCATCTTCTAATAAGATGCGGCGTGCAAAAAATGTTTCTTCTCCTTCTTGTTGTAATTGCACTAATACTGCATCGATATGTTTGCGCACGATGGCATATAAAGAGGTGACATCACGCCGCCACATAAGCGCGATGGTCTCAATCAGCGCAGCGATATTGAGTTGTAGTGTGATGGTGGTAAACATCTGCGCGAGTGGCAAAGGGCCGTCCACCTTAATACGCTGATCTTGTAAATGGCTGATATGGCTAGCGAGAGCGGGCCAACGTCTCGCTAGATAAGCGTAGTCAATACGGGAAGAATCGTTATCTTTGAGTAATAAGCTTAACGGTGTCTTTGATTTATTTAATACCAATACAGAGTTTTGTTGATTTGACTCAAGCGCAATACCGTAACGTATCCATAAGCGCAAATGTAATTGCAAAGTGAGCTGCAAATAGTGGTCTAGAAAAAGGTCGAGATCACTGGCGAAAAATTGCTCGGTTACTTCTTCGATCACTGTTTTGGTTGAGGGAGTTTGTGCTAATAAAGCAGCAATCGGTATCAGTGTTGCCTGATGCAGCGCTTCTTCTGGATATTGACGTACGATAAACCCGAGAAAATTTTTATGATCGACATGTGCGCCCGTATCTTCGGTCGTCAATAGCACACGCTCAGCTAAACAAGGCTCAGCAGCGATAGTCTTTGCTAATAAATTTTGAATAGATCGGCCGTCGGCAATAGTGCTGGGTTTAATCGTGCGAATATTTTTTGCACCTAAAGTGCGTATGGTTAATGGCAACTTGATATGCCATGCAGGGCAATTATCTAAAGAAAGTGTGCGTACTGACAAAGTAGGCGTGACGTTGAGAAAAGATTTAGGCGCGCGTACTACTTGATGGTTTAAGTCGTGATCAAGGAGCAATTGATCAAGTTGTGTGCCCCAGATAAAAGGATGGATAGGAACAAGTGCGTGCGAGTTTGCTAATGCACTGTCTAAGCCAACTTGCGCGAAGCTTGGCCAAGTGGGCGGTAATTCAGAACCTTGCTGACAATAGAGGTGATGGGGTATCGCTAGCCAGCGTAATGCAAAAGTAGCTTGAAACTCGGGGCCATAATGGCGTAGATCATCAACGGCAAAACCCAGTTTTGCACGTGCTGTAGGATAAAAAGGGTGATCGTAAAATGCAGCTAAACGATCATAATGTCCTAAACGTTGATGCCATGTAGCATGATCAATACCTGTTTTTTCTTTTGTATTGTTTTGTTGCCAGGCTTGAAACCAACGTTGTTTTTCTTCTTCACATGCGCGTCGATGTAGGAGCGCTGTTTGGCATTCTTGTGCCAATACATCAAAGCGATGGCTATGTGCTTGCGCGACGCCCTCGGCAAAATAATTGAGTATTTCGCTGATGGCATATAAGGTTTGAGAGTCGGTCGCATCAGCCCAGATAAGGGGCAGGCATCTTAGACGCCACGCTTGCATAAAATGATGCGAGGCAACGGGAATATATAAATTGCCTAAGCCGACACTTTTTACTTTCAGCCAGTGCTTGCCATCATCGTATTGAATCGCGATATGTTTTGGTAAAGCTGCGCTGGTGATAATTTCCCCATCACTTATACAGCTGCCAACGTTTTCACGCAGCAGTGTATCGATAACACGAAGGCAAATATAGTCGGTATGCGTATCTCTTGGTAAGCATTGAAGCTGCGGATCATTAATCGTAAAATTCATATTGTTATTTCCCAGGAGAGCGTCTTGCTGGCTTTGTTTATCTCGTCAGTAAGTGTTTGTGCGCATGCGCTTGTGCCCTGTAAAACACCGAGATAATCTTTGTTTGAATAGCTTAGTTTGATTACTTCACCGCTGTGACGTAGGGGGCGATAAGTAATATGTGTTTGCTTTTCTTTGCTTACAAAAGCATTGGGTGCAAGTTGAATTTTTCCTGAGGAGGACGCGGTGAAATAGCGGATATGTGCGGTGTCTTTTGCTAATTCAAGCGTTGGCAAAGATTCTCCTAGATGCAGGCGAATGATGATTTCAAAGAGTGGAATGTGGAGTGCTTCGCACAATAAAAACTCACGATAATCACCTATGGTTCGATAGTTGATTTCGATAATTCTCGGTCCTTGTGCTGTCATCACATACTCGGTATGACATGAGCCAAAGCCTATGCTAAATCGCGTAATGATGTCCAAGACCCGGTCTTGTTGCTGTTGCAAAGTATTCGGTTGCCAAGTTGCCTCTAGTTCGATGAAGTGAGGTGGCGGAGAAAGCGTGACATGAAAGCCGCCTAATACTTGAAGACATTTGCCATCGCCGAGTGTTTCGAGTGTATAGAGTGGGCCTTCGAGATACTCTTCCAGTAAAAGTACTTGGCCAGGATGAGCCAACCAAAAAGTCTCGCATTGCTGATACAAATGATCATAGTCATAGACTAAGCTGACATGCTGACTTGCAACTCCCGCGCGTGGTTTGAGGATGGCAGGGAAGGGAATATGTGCTTTGTGCGACGCTAATTGATCTATATCGCACAACACCGTGTGCCATACCGTATCTATTTTTAATGCGGCGAGATGTTGGCGCATGGCCGCTTTATTTTTGGCACGATAAGTAGTACGCCAATCTTTTCCTGCTAGGCCAAAATAATCTGCCGCGAGTGCGGTGCTACTTTGTAGATGATCACTATTTGAAAAAATAGCGGCGGGTTTATGTTGGCGCTGACTAATGATATCAATCACCGCTATCGGATTAAAAACATCGCAGGCAATCACTTCTTGAGGTGTTAGCGCTGACTTCGATTTTGAAAAATGTACATGATGCGCATGTACGCAATCCGTCAATAAAATCACTGATAAACCTAATGCTTGCGCAGCGGGGATAACTCCCTCAGTGACAGAATCGCTTGGTACATGGGCACTGATGATGATCTCTTGCATGCCATCTTTCCTTGTGTGGTGTGGTCTTGGCCCAATTTTTAGGCCGGAATAATTTAATTATAGTAATAATTCTCATTATCGTTGTCAATGAAAGTAACAATGTAATTGAGATTGACTCTCATTATCATTGAGTTCATTATGCACGTGATTTTTAAAAAGTTATAAAAATCACAATATAAAAAATCGCTTTTCAACTTTTTTGTTACTCAATTTTTTTAGTTTTTCCCTTATCTGCGGAACATAAAATGACTGTAAAACCACCACAAGAAAACACTGAGAGTGTTTCGATAACACCTGTCAAAACGCCGACTCCGGTACCCTTCACTACGATTTCGTCTGATCGTCTTAATGCGTTTAATTGGGGTGATAGGCAGGCACACCCCAGTATGTTTTTGGGACGCAATAGTTTTTCTAAAAATTTCCGGCAGATTACGCAGGTCCGTAATGCCTATCTATGGGACAAGCGTTGGCAAGACACCAGCTATGTTCAACAACATCCTTACCTGGCTAAGTTGCGCACGCCTGCGGGCACGCTTGTTTCGGCCGTCAGTATTGCCAATGCAGGAATTGGTCTAGGCCTTCATATCAAAAGTTTTGTTTCGTTTTGCGATGATGAAAGCCGGGTGGCAAGCGAGAAATGGGGTAAAGCAGGCGATGTGGGTATCGCTGCCGCCGCGTTTACTGCGCATGTTTTTGGTGAGCTCGATAAAATGACTTTAGTCTACGGCGGCTTAAAAAATATTAAATGGTTTGGGGGCGCACAGACCAGCCTCACCATACTGACGCAAATTATTAAATTACCCAGTAGTTTTAGATATCTCGGCGACCCTAGTGCATCGCTTGAGAAAAAAATTATTTTGGGTCTTGAAACGGGAATGGATATTTCGGGGGGAATAGGTCAAGTTCTTTTTGGTGCGCTGGCTACTTCTTCTGCACGTGCGGCGCAAGCAGCGTATGCCGCCAAAGTAGCGCAGGGATTGGCAGTGGCAGGTAAACCTGCGCTCACGACTGCGCAAAAAATTCCTTTAGTTGGACTTCTTGTATCGGCAGTACTTGTCTCTGTTAACGCCTCGCAAATTTACTATGGCATAAAAGAATATCGAGACGGCGATACATTTTCTTCGAGTGATGTGATGTCATTGCAAATGCTGGGGGAAATTTATAAAAGTAAAGGCATCGCTGATCTTAGTCTTTCTTCTGTGCAAGCACTGATTAACATCACGGGTGTTGTTGTGCAAGTGGCATTGATGGCGGGGGGGGTTACTGCACCTTTGGCGTTAGTTGCCGCAGTGGTAGCAGGTGTTTTTTCATCGTTACTCGATGCGGCTTGGCAGCCTATTCTAGAGAAAATTGCACAGCAGCAACATGACAAAATTGGTCCGGATACCTTTACTAAAGAATTGTTTGCTCAGTATCAGTCATTGCTGAGTGATATAGGAAGTCAGCTTGCTAAAGAACAAAAAGGATTACAGCTTGATTATATGGTGGCAGTAACACAATTACTGAATAACCCGCATCAGCGTGAATTGGCAGCCATTGCTAAGCGCGCAAAATATTTGCCGAGTGGCGCGGTTTATATTGATAAATTTATCGATGGCCACGTTGTTAAGGCAATAGAAAAAGATATTTTTTTAGATGCGAAAAATGGTTTGATTGATTTGACAGCTAGTAAAGCAGGTGTGCGGCAAGGACTGGTATTTACAACACCCTTATTAACGCCGGGTACGGAAAGACTCGATATCAAGTCAGGGGGTGAAGATAAATTTTTGGCCGAACTTAAGTTTCTTGAAAAAGGTGCGTGGCAAATCAATGATGGTGCGGCCGATACGATAGTGGATGTCAGCAATATTGTTCAGCGTGCCAAACGTATCAATAACACCGTGCGTAATGTTGAGTTGCAACTTAAGATGAACGCGGGCAAGGATCACATTATCGCAAGTAGTGGACGTATGGTGCTTGACGGTGGGGCAGATGAGGATACGGTCGACTATAGCCAAATAAAAGGTGATTTTGTATCGATAAAAGTAGCCGCTCAAACGGATGGTAGTTATAAGGTAACAAAAACAAGTACCGGTACGAATGTTGCGCAAGAAGTGACTAAAACTGAAAAACATCGCTATGGCAAAAGAACGGATAGCTTGCAATACCGCAGCATAGAGATCAAGAAAGAGACGGTCATTGCTGAGGATGAGCTCAAAGCAGTTGAGCGAATCATGGGTGCTAAAGATGGTACGGAATTTATTGGTGGGGACAGGGTCGATATTTTTTATGGGAGTAATGCCAACGACTTGTTCTCGGGTGGTAAAGGGAATGACTTTTTGGTAGGTGCTAAAGGCAATGATGTCTATACCTTTTGCAAGGGGGATGGCCACGATACGATTATTGATCTCGATGAGACGATTGGTAATACCGATGAACTAAAGATAGTTGGCGTAAGAAAAGAAGAACTATGGCTACAAAAAAAGGGTGCTGATTTAGAAATCAGCATTCTTGGCACACAAGATAAAGTAACGATCCGAGGATGGTATCTCGGCCCTACCCATCAAATCGAGCGCATTTTATTAGATGGTGGCAGCGTATTGCTTAGCCCTAAGCAGATCGATAGCCTTGTGGCAGCGATGGCGGTTTCAGTCAAACCAGGTAAAGATCAAACACGTTGGTTATCAGCTACCTACTTCACGCAAATATTAGCCACTGCGGCTATAAATATTGATCTTCAACTCACAGCTGATATCGGTGGACAGATAGATCTAACGGGCAAAGAGAGCGATGATATTTTGCGTGGCAATAATAAAGAAAATATTTTATTTGGTCATGCCGGTGCTGATACGCTAGAAGGTCGACAAGGCAACGATGTACTCAATGGTGGTCTAGGGAATGATCGTTATATTTTTTCACGTGGAGATGGTCACGATACGATCATTGATTTAGATGAGACGGTCGGCAATCTTGATAGCTTAGTGTTGCAAGATATTGATCTGGAAAATGTATGGTTACAGAGTCATGGTGATCATTTAGAAATAAGTATTCTGGGCACACAAGACAAAATCACCATACGTAATTGGTATCTCGGCAACGCGTATGAAATAGAGCACTTTGAGCTAAAAGGCTCAGTCGTGCTTACTGCTACACAAGTGAGTAACCTTGCTGCGGCAATGGCTATGGCGATAAAGCCGAATGCGCAGCAAACACGTTGGTTACGCACCCCGGATTTTTCCGCCGTACTCGCAGGCACGAAAGGGATCACGGTTGATCTCAACATAACCCCTTTGCCTGTGAATGATGAAGGGGGAAATGTGGTGATCGGTACCACTTTAGATGATGTCTTGCGCGGTGATGCCAAAGCCAATGCATTGATCGGCAATGCCGGTAACGATAGATTGGAAGGACGGGGTGGTAAGGATTTCCTCGATGGCGGTAAGGGGAATGACCGATATATTTTTGCGCGCGGAGATGGGCAGGATATCGTGATTGATTTTGATGATGCAGTGAGCAATAGCGATACTTTAGTGTTACTTGATATTGCGCAGAATAATCTTTGGCTGCAGCGCAGTGGAGAGCAACGAGAAGATTTAGAAGTCAGCATTCTCGGTACGACAGATAAGATCACCATACGTCGTTGGTATATAGATAAAGCACATCAAATTGAGCGTTTCGAGCTTAAAAATGGTGTGGTACTTAATCTTGAGCAAATAAATAATCTTGCTGCTGCCATGGCAGTCACTGCCAAGCCCGTGAGTGGGCAAACAGATTGGCCAGTCAATCACGGCTTTACCGATATATTGGCGGGCAAAAAAGGAATTACCGTTAATTTAGCTACGACATCTTTGCCGATAGATGATGTCGCAGGCACAACCCTTAATGACCACTTGTCTGGTAATGCGAAAAATAATGTCTTTCATGCAGGTAAGGGAGCAGACAGTGTATTTGGCTATGCGGGCGACGATTATATATTTCAGAATATTGATTTTGAAGTGGATACGATTGATGGCGGTAATGGTTTCGATGTGGTGGATTACAGTCTAACGGACCTTAAACTAGGTACCCTGATCCCTGGATTTAGCCGCGCAATAGACGAAAAATATAATCACATCGGTGTGCATGTCGATTTGGCAAAAGGATTTACTCAAAAACTGCCGGGTGTATACGTTGTGCACAAAATGCCTCCGCTGGCAACGAAAGACCATACAGATAAACTGATCTCGATTGAGGGTGTGGTAGGTACAACCTTAAGGGATGTGCTACTCGGTGATGAGAAGAATAATCTTTTGGTGGGTTTAGGTGGCAGTGATCGACTTGAAGGTCGCGGTGGCAATGATGCGTTGAATGGAGGCAAGGGAAATGATCTCTATTCCTTTTATCTCGGCGATGGTGAGGACGTGATTACCGATAACGATGAGACAGCAGGTAATGAAGATATCTTATATCTGACAAACCGTTCTGGGGATCCTTACGTGACAAGAGATCGCTTGTCCTTTGAGCAAATCGGTTTTGATTTAAAAATACTGATTGAAAATGGTGCGCAAAAAAACAGTATCACGATCAGCAATTGGTATCTGGGTAAAAACCATCATATAGAGAAAATTCAATTTTATGCGGACGAAATATTGTCGAGTGAAATAGAATCCTTAGTAAAAGCGCGCGCGCATTCGAGGATATATGGTGCGCAAGATGATGCGATTGATCAAAATATTGATACCGAGGGCGATACTATAGATGGTGGTGGGGGTGTCAATACTGTTAGCTATGGTGTAACCAATTTGGCTGGGGCCAAGCCTATTTCGGCCACTTACAATCCCGGCATTTTTGTTGATTTGACAGAAGGCGTCGTACGCAAAAGAGGGAGTGATGCGGGCAAAGATAGCGTACGTAATATTCAAAATATTATGGGCACCGTATTAGATGATTCTTTTGTTGGCAATGGCGAGAATAATAAATTTTATGGGGGTGCCGGTCGTGATGTGTTCATAGGCCATGGGGGTGCCGATACCCTGAGTGGTGATAGTGGCAACGATGTTTATATTTACGCCAAAGGAGATGGTCACGACACGATCATCGATTTTGATACGACAGCGGGCAATATCGATATCTTAAAGCTAATCAATATTAATAAAGAGATGCTCTGGTTAAGTCGGGATGGCGATAATTTAGATATCACGCTTTTGGGCACCACCGATAAAATCACCTTGAGCAATTGGTATTTAGGTGAAGATCATCAGATAGAGAAGATTGAGCTGCTTTCAGGGGAGAAATTAAGTCCTCTTCAGATAAACAATTTAGCCACCGTCATGGCGTATGTTTCAAAACCGAGTACGCGTTCTTGGGGGGCATCGTTAAGTCCGGTTTTTAATGCGGTACTAAATGGCACACAGGGTATTACGGTGGATCTCAATATCACGCAGATAGAGGGAGATGAGATCAATGGCACCACGTTAAATGATCGTTTATGTGGCAATAATAAAAACAATACGCTGATTGGCCATGCGGGCGATGATGAGTTAGAAGGACGGGGCGGTAATGATGAGTTGCAAGGGGGACTTGGCAATGATCGCTATATTTTTAAATCAGGTGATGGCGAAGATTTTATTGCTGATGTGGATGAGACAGTAGGCAATATGGATACGCTTGTGCTCAAAGAGTTCACCAAAGATCAATTGTCTTTTCAAAAAATAGATAATGATTTAAAAATAAGTATCATCAAAGCAGGGGCCAATGATGGACAGAAAGAAAGTATTACTGTCGCTGGTTGGTATCTGGGGTCTGCTTATCATGTTGAGCAAATTGAGTTAAAAGATGGGATTAGTCAAATGGATAGCTTACTTTCCATGATGGCGATGTTGCCGCCGATTACTTCGACACAAGCAAGCGTGTTACCCAACTATCCATCGGCATTAAATTTAGCTTTTTCTACCAGCTAAACGGGGAATAGCGGCTTTACCTGGGCGACGCCTTTTAACAAGAGGTGTCGCTTGCGCGAATCAATAACCAATACTATAAGCGCGCACGCTCAAGGTGAGTGCCTTGGGCGTTTGTTTTAATGTGGCGCTATGTGATGCTTGATCAATTTTATGATGAGTGACGATAGCTATTTTTGCTGTGATTGATTGTACGAGATGTATCTCTGGCGGTTTTTCTGTGTGATGAAGATGCTTGCAAATGGATTGCTTGGGTTGTACACCAATAAGGTGAACATGCATACTTATTCTCCACTCAGCGGGGCATGTGATTAAAGCGCGGCATGTTTAGGTAATGGGTGTGCGCCAAACACTCGCAAGCCAGGGTTGCTGGTCGCGTGGTAAGTGAGCGGGGCGATAGTAGTGTTCGATTTCGAGAAAGCCTGCATTCACCATATATTGACGCCATGCTTGAAGATCATGGAAGACGCCGTAACGGCCGTTGTTCCAGCCTTCTTGATTGGCACCACGAGGGTTAGAGCTAAACATCACGCCCCCCGATTTGAGGGTTGCATGCAATTGTTGCAGCACGTGCGGTAATACTTGACTGGGAACATGAAATAGTGAAGCATTGGCAAAAATACCGTCAAAGTGCGCAACCGGCAAATTAAGATGCAGAAAATCCTGCTGCCAGACCTCGCAACCCGTCACCTCACGCGCCATGGCGACGAAATGTTCGGCACCATCGAGGCCGATCGCACAATGACCTAGTGAGCTGAAGGTTTTTAGATCTCGCCCTGGCCCACAACCGTAATCCAAAATCGTAAACGGGGGCTTGGCTTCGATATGGCGTAGTAGTGCTGCAATATTTTGAGTAACGTCATGATCCCATGTCCCGTTGCGGAAATCTTCTGCGCGCATATCGTAGTGTTGCAATGTGATGGCACTAATTTTATCGAGGTCGTGGGCGGTAAGTTCCATATGCGAAGTATAGCTTGGCGTCATGCCCGCACGATGTTCGCTAGAAATGATCGTGATTAATTTGAAATAATAAAGCGTGCTCTGAACAATAGGCTGTACCGCCCAATTTCGCTGTTGGGCGGTAGGCGAAATGTTTATGCACACCACTCTTGTGTACCCTCTGCTTTCTGCGGACCGGGTCAGTCAAAATTATGGCGCGCTTATCTAGTTGGGTAGAGGGCTGATAAAGTGAGTGCGGTAATAGCGTAGCTCTTCAATCGATTCTCGAATATCAGCTAATGCGGTGTGCATTTGATGTTTGCGAAAACCTTTTGCTATGCTGGGCTGCCAGCGTTTGCATAGTTCTTTGAGCGTAGAGACATCAAGATTACGATAGTGAAAATAAGCTTCTAGTTCAGGCATATAGTTCGCTAAAAAACGTCTATCTTGGCAAATCGAGTTGCCACACATCGGCGATTTTTTGGCAGGTACATATTGCTTGATAAATTCGAGCAATTGGGTTTGTGCTTGGGCCTCGTCAAGTGTTGCGGCTTTGACTTTATCGATCAGCCCTGAGCGACTATGTGTGCCTTTATTCCAATTGTCCATGCTATCGAGTACGCTCGTCTCTTGGTGGATGACAAGTACAGGACCTTCTGCAATTTGATTGAGCTCGGAGTCGGTAATGATGATAGCGATTTCAATAATGCGGTCAGCGCTGGGTTTTAACCCGGTCATCTCCATATCCAGCCAGATTAAATTAAGCTCACTTTTTTGTGTTTTGTTGTCTTGTGAAGAGTGTGTCGCGAGATGATTCATATTTTAAATTAAGTGCTGTAGAGATATGGGTTGCTGTTTGTGAGAAATAAAAGGAATGTGTTTGCGAATATGGATGACGGCTGTATACCTTGTATAAAAGAAATGGGAGTGATTTTGTCACTCAGACTCGATTTGTTTTAAGGTTAACGAGTCGGCTTACACAGGCAATTGTATAAGCCTTGATAGCAATCGTGTGTTTAGATTTTGATATGGGCACGGATAAAATCGCGTATTTGCGGATAAATCATTTCGTTCCAGCGCCGCCCAGAAAAAATACCGTAGTGACCACATTGGGGTGCAACGTAATGCTGCTTGTGAGCACTACTGATGCCGGTGCATATCCCATGTGCTGCCTGTGTTTGTCCACTGCCTGAAATATCATCTAATTCGCCTTCAACGGTGAGCAGTGCGGTATGTTTAATATCTTGTGGACGGACCAGTTCGCCTTTTACGGCCCAGGTGCCTTTAGGCAAGCAAAAATCTTGAAAGACCACTTTAATCGTATCAATATAGTAGGCAGCATCCATATCGAGTACGGCATTGTATTCATCATAAAACTTAACATGGGCTGCGGTATCGTTACTATGACCTTGCCGTAGTTTAAGATAAAAATCCCAATGTGATTGGGCGTGACGTTCTGGATTCATCGCAACAAAACCAGCATGTTGTAAAAATCCGGGATACACTTTTCGCCCCATGCCGGGGTATTTAGCAGGCACACTAAAAATTAAATTATTTTCAAACCATGCAAGCGTATGTTGTGTGGCCAGTGAATTGACGGCGGTAGGGCTTTTTCGTGCATCAATGGGTCCACCCATCATGGTGAGGGTAGCAGGGGTTGCTTCACCCTGACTGGCCATTAATGCCACTGCTGCGAGCACGGGCACCGAGGGTTGGCAGACAGAAATAATATGTAAGTTTTCTGCCCCAATATGGCGAATAAAATCTTGAATGGTTTGCACATAATCATCAAGGTGGAATACGCCTTGATCACAAGGCACCATACGTGCATCGACCCAATCGGTAACATACACTTTGTGCTCTGCAAGTAAGGTACGAACAGTTTCACGTAAGAGCGTTGCGTGGTGCCCAGAAAGAGGTGCACATAGCAATACGATCGGATCTTTTTTTAATTGCGTGATGGTTGCTAAATCATCAGCATAGCGTTTAAAACGTAGCAATTTACAAAAAGGGGTTTCGAGAATAGTGCGCTCAACGACAGACACATCACGGCCATGAGAATGCACCATCGTGATACCAAAGGCTGGCTTTTTATATTCTTTGCTTAGGCGATAAAGTAGTTTGTAACTGGCTGCGATATTTTCTGCGCCAGGAATAAAAGAGACGGGATTGTTGTGATCACTAAAAGCATTGGCGGCAGTATTTGCCCAATTAGTCAGGGGGGCCAACATGGTGCGTTGAAACTCGTGGAGTTGATAGAGCATGTTGATCCTCTGATTGGGGTGAGTGGAAGCTGCTTTTTATAACCAATTACATAAGCCACGTCAATTAAGTACTTTATCGGGTTTTGTCGCCATCACCCTGTAGTTTAAAATGGACAACAAAAAATCACTTGTATGTTTGAGATAAAAAACAGCTTTGCGCTTAGGAAAATGTGCGCCACCCTGCTTAGTTAATGTGCGAAAGCGTGTGCATTATCCACCAGATGTTATCTTGATTACAGACAGGAGATGTATGGCCGATTTCTTTAGTCTGAGGACAATGAGAAAAATAACGTGCGCGCCCGGTATTTTAGTCGATCACGCTATGGTATATCGATGGGTCATTAAGCGTGTTCTTTGGGCTGAAAAAGCACTTGGCAAATACACGTACTCGGTCGAAATACGTTAACGTAGGGAGGTGATAGCTTGCTCACGAGGGATTGGCGTAACTACCGCGCGCGCTAGGTAAAGCAGGTAACACGATAGATCTTCTTTTGACAACTCGGCGTGACAAAGCTGCGGTACTTTGTTTTTTCAGTTGTGTTCTGCTCAGCAAAATAATTTGTCCAAAAAACAAATATCGATAAGAGAGGCAATCAATTTGATTGCCATATATGCCATTAACACAACATATCAATCGGCCATTTATATCAGACACATCAATTATTTCAATAATAACAATATGCTTAAGTAAGTCACCGTTGCATTAAGTGCATGATCCGGCTATACATCCGCATTGTTAAAAGATGCTTTTATTTAATTATCTTGGGTTTCAAGACATTGATAACATAGCGCTAAAGGCTGAGCAACATGGGTAATTGTTTTTCCATCAGCAGAAATGCCCATCACAAAGGTGGCATCAAAATAACTTCGTGATGGATCCATCGTTTTTATCACTGGATCAGCCGTTGGATCAGTGAGGTGAGTAATTGCATCTCGCTGCATGTTTACCGTGACATGAAAAGTACTATCTTTTTGTTTCTCCACACCAAAGCTTATTTCTAACGATGGCATGATGTTCGTACTTGGAGATAATGGGGAGAAAAGGGATGAATAATCGCGTTGTAAAAGAAGAAACGGGACAGCAATGCTTTGATTTAGATGGCGGGTTAATGCAAAAGCAATTGCATCGTTGGCTGTTATTTGTGTTAATTTTTTAAGCCACTCATCCATATAAGATAAATGAGCCTCAGGTGTAGGCGCGGGCGGCGGCGGTGCAAAATTGATATAGCCTTCTTCACTTTCGCCTCTCACAAAGCTCAGCAATTGGTTGCGGCTAACATCGATGAAAAACTGATTACTGGGCGCAAATTGCCCATCACTACGCGGCATCACGTGAGCGGTGGACACGTTGTCGGATAATATTGTTTGAAGAAGCTTTTCAAAAGCTTGTCCCGCCTCTGCCGTAATAATGCGCGTCACTTCACCCTGATCGCTAAAAGTCACTCGGTCATCTTGGGCATATGTGCGAAATTGATTGAGCAGGGTCTTTTCGGGATCAATCGGATGGGCCTGATAAAGGGGGACACCGTCTATTGATAGCTGATATTCCCAGCTACCATCGCCATATCGGTTATTGCTAATTTCCAATACAAAAGCATCTTTATACTCAGGCCTTGCTAGCTCTCTAAGTGCGACAAAATTTTTTAATCGCCCGATGTCTGAATTTGAATACGCTGAAATTTGCTGATGAGGGTTTTTAATATCGCAAATATGCGTAAATAGTTCCTCAATCGTTTTTTTCTCTACACCGCCATGAAACCAATCTTTAATTCTATTGATTAGGTCAGAAAAATTTTGTATTTTTTGCGCTTCATGCAAATTGTTCGCATGAAGAATTTGATGAATACGCGGGCTACTCAACTTAGAAAAATCGTATCTACAGTTACTGCTTGGGGAAGAAAGCAAAATAGCCATTTGAATTTACGCAAGAGTCATGAAATTTTGCGCATTGTAATGGCGTAGCAAAAATAATACTCCGCAAAAAGGACGGTCCATTGCGGCGGGGTAATGAAGTAGGGCCGCTTGAGGGTGAAACGCACTTATATTTATCATTTTTGGTTAATTCGATAAAAATGATATGCGTTAATAGGGGGGATCCGCGTTCGTCGTTTAGTCGGTACGATGAATACACCGTACGTATGCGGGGAAAATCCGCTTTCCCCTGGAAAACAAAGAATTTTGTGATAGGTGCTTACATAAAGACAAGCGCTCTATGGGAACAAGGGACATCTCGATGAGACTTCTATTTTTTATTCGAAGGGGATCAAAATATAGGGTTTGGATAATAATAAAGCAGTTGCTACGACCGATTTTTGTATGACCTGTCAATAAACAAAAATCGGTTTGGTTGCGACTGTTTTTGCTATCAGCGTCCTTTAGTCAATTAGGTATTGCCACTGACAATATAGATGGTGCGTTTTTTATGGGGAACATCGCATTATTTTTTTGATGCGCAGACGGTTAATCATTGAGCACCTGTGCAATGGCGTCGACAACATGGGCAATATTGTGCTGATTTAATGCGGCAACACAAATCCGTCCGGTTGATACGGCGTAGATAGCATATTGATTTCGCAAGGCATTGACCTGTTCTTCGGTGAGACCTGAATAGGAAAACATGCCGCGTTGTTGTTTGACAAAATCAAAGTTTTTTGCGACACCGCGTGCCGCCAGTTGGTCAACGAGTTGTTGCCGCATATATTGAATACGTTTGCGCATTTCGTTGAGTTCCTCTTCCCATACGGCGTAGAGCGCTGGGTCGTTAAGTACCGTTGAGACGACCGTCGCGCCATGGGTCGGTGGGTTCGAGTAGTTGGTGCGGATAATACGTTTGATTTGCGAGAGTACATGGGAGGATTGATCTGCATTTTGCGTCACGATAGAGAGTGCGCCGACACGTTCTCCATATAAGGAGAATGATTTGGAAAATGAACTCGATACCAAGAATGAAAGTCCAGATTGAGCGAGTAGCTGTACTGCGATGCTATCGGGCTCGAGGCCTTCTGCAAAGCCTTGATATGCCATATCTAAGAAAGGGATATGTTCGCGCGCTTTAATCGTGTCGATTACTTGTTGCCATTGTGTGGTGTTTAAATCAACGCCCGTGGGGTTGTGGCAGCATGCATGCAATACGATGATGGATTGCGTGGGCAGTGCTTTGATTGAAACACGCATCTGTGCAAAATCTAAACCGTGATTTGCGGCATCGTAATAACGATAGTTATGTACGGTAAATCCTGCCGTTTCAAATAGTGCGCGGTGATTTTCCCAGCTGGGGTCGCTGATAGCGACGTGGGCGTTGGGGAGTGTGTACTTTAAAAAATCTGCGCCAATTTTAAGTGCCCCTGTCCCTCCTAATGTTTGCACGGTTACCATACGCCCAGCGGAAAGCAATTGAGTATTTTTCCCAAGTAGCAAAGTTTGCACCGCTTGCGCATAGCTAGCAATACCATCAATCGGCAAATAACCGCGCGGAGAGGCTGCTTCTAAACGTATTTTTTCGGCAGCGCGGACTGCGCGCAACAGAGGGATGCGTCCCTCCTCGGTAAAATAGACCCCTACGCCCAGATTGACTTTATTTACGCGAGTATCTGCGTTAAATGATTCATTGAGGCCCAGAATAGGATCGCGAGGGGCCATTGTAGTTGTAGCGAACAAGTCCATAGTCACAGTTTTAGTTAGGTATCTCAAACAAGCCTAGAATAGGCGCTTATGTTGTCGTTTATTGCAATTGCATTCGTATTGCGTGATTGGCCGGGCTATGCGACTTTTTAGGTAATGTAATACGGTCTCGTGGCTAGCGCTGATTATTCACGTTATCCTTATAAAATGTAAGCAAAACGATTTTGCGGAAGTTGTCGGCCAACAGGGCGACAATGGATGCGCTCACGATTTTAGCTGATATATCGATGGTGCCCACAGAACCTAGCTCGCCTAACACTTTTGAATTGATTCAATTTCCGGAATCACCTTTCCAACTTTGTCAGCCTTTTGCACCAGCGGGCGATCAACCTCATGCGATCACAGCATTGACTGAGGGGATTGCATCTGGTTTGTCCTATCAAACTTTATTAGGGGTGACCGGCTCTGGCAAGACATTTACGATGGCGAATGTGATTGCACGTATGGGGCGACCAGCGATTGTTTTTGCGCCAAATAAAACTTTAGCGGCGCAGCTGTATTCGGAGTTTCGTGAGTTTTTTCCGCACAATGCAGTGGAATATTTCGTAAGCTACTACGATTATTACCAGCCGGAAGCATATGTACCGCAGCGTGATTTATTTATCGAAAAAGATTCGAGTATTAATGAGCATATCGAACAGATGCGTTTGTCAGCAACCAAAAGTTTGCTTGAGCGTCGTGATGTAGTGATTGTGGCAACAGTCTCGGCTATTTATGGTATTGGCAATCCGGCTGACTATCACAAAATGGTATTGACTCTGCGCTTGGGGGATGCACTGGCGCAGCGTGATGTGTTAGCGCGCTTGGTATCGATGCAATATACCCGTAATGATGTTGATTTTGATCGCGGTGCATTTCGGGTACGGGGTGACACCATTGATATTTTTCCTGCGGAACATAGCACGCAAGCTGTTCGGCTTGAGTTGTTTGATGATGTGGTCGAGAGCTTGTCTTTATTTGATCCGTTAACGGGGCAAGTTTTACAAAAGATCGTGCGCTTTACGGTTTACCCTAGCTCGCATTACGTAACCCCACGTGAAACAGTACTGCGTGCGATAGAAACAATTAAAGATGAGTTGCGTACACGCTTAGAATTTTTTTATCAAGAGCATAAATTGGTAGAGGCCCAGCGACTTGAGCAGCGCACACGATTTGATTTAGAAATGTTGCAGGAGTTAGGTTTTTGTAAAGGGATCGAAAATTACTCACGCCATTTGTCGGGTGCCAAACAGGGTGAAGCGCCTCCTACCTTAGTTGATTATTTGCCACGTGATGCCCTGATGTTTTTGGATGAGTCTCATGTGTTGATTGGGCAGCTTAACGGTATGTATAACGGTGACCGTGCGCGCAAAACAACCTTGTCTGAATTTGGGTTTCGTCTGCCCTCTGCACTTGATAATCGTCCGTTAAGGTTTGAAGAGTTTGAGGGAAAAATGCGGCAGGTGATTTTTGTTTCTGCTACCCCTGCGCAGTATGAGTTGGCAAAATCAGGTCAGATTGTTGAACAGGTCGTACGGCCAACAGGTTTGCTTGATCCGCAAATTGAGGTGCGTCCGGCGAGTACGCAGGTGGAGGATTTGCTTGGCGAAATTCATTTGCGTGTGGCCTTGGGCGAACGGGTATTAGTGACAACCTTGACTAAGAGAATGTCAGAACAGCTTACTGATTTTTTATCCGATCGTGGTGTCAAAGTGCGTTACTTACATTCTGATATTGATACGGTTGAGCGTGTTGAAATTTTGCGCGACTTACGTTTGGGTGTGTTTGATGTATTAGTCGGTATTAATTTGCTACGAGAGGGATTGGATATTCCGGAGGTGTCGCTGGTGGCGATTTTGGATGCAGATAAAGAAGGTTTTTTGCGCTCTGAGCGTAGTCTGATTCAAACGATTGGTCGTGCCGCGCGGCATTTAAATGGTAAGGCGATTCTGTATGGCGATAAGGTAACAGATTCTATGCGTGCTGCTATGGGTGAAACGCAGCGTCGCCGAGAAAAACAAAATATTTTTAATCAGACGCATGGCATTACGCCGATAGGTGTTGTGAAGCGTATCAAAGATTTGATTGATGGTGTTTACGATGCAAAGGGACAGCAAACCCTCCAGCGTCAAGCGAGTGCTGATGCGCACTACGAAAAAATGAGTGAGAAACAACTTGCTAAAGAAATTAAGCGCTTAGAAAAATTGATGCTTACGCATGCAAAAAATCTTGCTTTTGAGCAAGCTGCACAGACACGTGATCAATTGATGCAGTTAAAGCAACAAGTTTTTGGCGCGGTTGTTGTAGATCGATTGCCATGATGGATCTCTTCTCCTTGATATTTATTACGGTATGGGTCAAAGACCGTTTTGTGTAGTATTTTGACTGTTAATAGCGCGTGCCTTACGCATTTTGTTTTCTGTTTTTCACGCTTTATTCTTTTAGCCTCCGTGCTATCGGAAGACAACAATCGTATCTTGTTATCCATGCAATGTAGGGAGTGTACTTTTCGTTGCGTAAATTCAGGGGTCTGTGTGATAAGCGGCACATGCGATGTGCTGAGGATGCCTTGTTAGACACGCTTTGTTACGGTGTCATTGTCTAAGATGGTGATCTTTATTTTTCTGAAAAATAACTGCGATTCAGCTTAGTTTTTGAGGGTGTTTGTGGGCGCTGCAATAGCGCAAACAATAGGGTTTGTTCGTCACATTGCTATTAATTAATAGTATTTATATATATAAATTCATTATAGTAGTATTTTAATTATGAAATTTCGATCAGTAATATTTATCGATTATTTGAAATGAATTTCTATTGATTTAATTATAAAAATTTTAATTAATATAGATTATATAAGGCTTTAATTAATGATGAAGAAAAAATATTCGGGTGTTGTTTTAACAACGCTTGCGTTATCCCTTTCGCTTGTTTTTCAATCTACGACTTACGCTAATGTATCAGGTGAGGTAGCGGATGTGAGTGGGCGTTGGCAAAATATCCCTTTTAATTTTCAACAAGCGAAGATAACACTGGGGGAAAATAGCCAAACGGGTACGTTTGAAAATCACATTTCTGCTTCTGAATGGTCTTCCATAAAAAGAATAATTTTGGCTGATGTTGCTTTATTGCGATCGGAGCAAGCACGGGCGAACGGGTTTGCTTCTACCGAATGGCATACGCATATCAGTGAAGAAATTTATAAACGGGAAATTTTTTTAGCACAAGCAAGCGTTGTAGTGAATGGGGGCATGACTAATGAACCAGATAGCTTAGCTGCGCAACCTCACGATCGAATCAGGAGAGAGGACACAATGCATGCTTCTCAAGCAGCATTGGATACAGCCGATCAGCAAGAAGGTGATGAGGTTATTTTAGCGATGTCTATTGATTCTCAAATAGAAGAGCCTCAACTTATAGCGCCGGTTCTTAATGAAGTGATTCTTCGCGATATGCCTATTGATAAATATAAGGATGATGCGATCCACATTGAGAAAGATCAAAAAATTTTTGAAGCAAAGATGCATGCGCCGCTACAAACGCGCTGGAGAAAATTAGAAGCCGAAATTGCGACCAATAAGCGTCAAATAGTGATAGGAAATAGGTATATTTTAAAAGTACAGAGTTATCTACAGAATGATTATGTAAGTGAGGCAGAAAAGAACGAGTGGCTTGGAACGATTGAGGATCGTAAAGGACAGATAGCGGAAATGGAAAGATGGCTGTCCGAAAAAGAGCCCCAGCTTGCGCAGGAAAAAGCAGCGTTTGAGGCGAAACAAGTACGCTTACAACAACATGAAAAAACAGAGCGTGATACTTACAATCCATTTTTATCCGAAGTGCTCACACGACGTGCCAATCCATCGGCTTATCAAATTAACAAGCCTTATGCGTCGGAGTTAGCGGCTTACGATGGTAGGGGGGTGACGATTGGGATTATCGATCATGGGTTTCAAGTAAACCATCCCCAATTTGCTGATAAAAAAATTCTTACTTTTAACGCTTATAACAAGACCGATAAGGTGAATCGTTTCGATAGTGATCATGGTTTGATGGTGGCGAGTGTGGCTGCCGGATCGCTGTCTTTGCTTAATCCAGTTGAGTTTGATGACAACCAGGAGTTGCGTCGCCGTAAATACGGTACCGTTTCTTTAATGAGCGAGACAGAGGGTAAGAAATATCTTGAAGGTGTTGCACCAGGCGCAAGATTAGCGTTTGTCGATCCGCATGGCGGGTCGGATAATTGGAATATGACAGCCAGTATTAATTGGCTGGTAAATATAGTTAAAGCACCGATTATTAATTTATCTGCCGATATGCGTGCTGATTGGCGTGATGCGGAAGGCGCCTTAAAAGAAGCGATTGCTAAAGACACTTTGTTGATTGCATCGGCAGGTAATAAGGGATACTACGAACTTTTATGGCCAGGTGCGTACGCAAAAGAAGCGTGGGCGAATGGGCAAATTGTGATGGTGGGTTCGGTCGACGAAAACAACAAAATATCAAAATTCTCTAACACCCCAGGCGAGGAGCTCGCCGCATATTTTGTGGTAGTCCCGGGTGAAAATATTATGGTGGCGGGCTCTGCAAGTAGCTATACACGAGTGAGCGGTACATCTGTTGCGGCGCCACAGGTTGCAGCGCAAGCAGCTTTGATTAAAGATCGTTGGCCCTATCTTAAAGCTGATGCGATTGCCCAGATTATTTTTAAGACAGCACAGCCGCTAGGTGAAGCGCCAGCAGGTAGTCCTGATCCGATTTATGGTTGGGGATTGATTGATATACGTAAATCACTTTTACCTGTCGGTGAATTGACAATGCAGATGAGTGATGGTCAGCGTATTAATGTCAATCAAGTGGATCTGGGTCTGGGTCGATTAAGTGGTGCTTTAGCGGCATCGCTATTGCAGGTGGCACGGCAAGGTGAATTGCGTATTGCGGCAACAGATAGTTTTCAACGCGATTTTTCAGTGGATTTAGGAGACGGGGCCAAAATTCGGCCTAGCAGTAATGTCTCTCAATTATTGGGTGACCAAACTCGTCAGCCGATTGGTAATAAAATTTCTTTAGATGCACGCGGTTCTTATGTGAGTTATGCTGGACATGCGTTAGCTTTACCCCCAGAACAGCGCGGCATTTTAGGCTATCACGCTAACCAAGATACGACGGTGTTAAACCAAATTAGTGTGATGAAGCGTTTTGCTAATCAGAGTGAGTTGATGGCTTCAGTGGGAAGTGCGCATCCTTATTTTTCGCTTGCAAGCCATGGTGTCGCGGGTACATCTGAGTTGACAGGTGCAGCGTTTACGGATGCGTATCTTACGTTGATGCCAATGGCTTCAAGTGTGGGTCTAGGGCAGCAATGGTCACAGGGCTTCAAAGTCAAATTTGGTTTTGCAAGTACACGTTTTTCGAGTGTTTTGTTACGGCAGCAACAGCCTAATATGACCTTGCAAAATTACTCGTTAGCAGAAGAAAAAGTAGAAACTAATTTGGCGCGTGTAGAAATTTCCCAGCGTTTTG
>JADYYQ010000178.1 GCA_020853585.1 Ottowia sp. | reverse complement strand
ATGAACGGCGTCATTCGCGCCGAAGTATCTGTAGTACAAGGCACAGAAGACAACAGCCGCGGCAACTCTGACCCCAACGAGAAAAAACCATCGGCTTCGATCTACATTAAATATAGCCCCCAGGTTAATCTGCTTGAGCGTGAATCAAGCATTCGCGATTTAGTATTACGTGCAGTCCCCAATCTCAAACCCGAATCGATTTCCGTCGTCATGGAAGCGGCCGATATTCGCTTTATTAAAGCAGAGCCCAATTTATCAGCTACGAGCAATACCACCACCAGCAACAACACCAGCAACACCTCCAGTAATACAAAAGAAACGCTCTCGCTTAACCCTCCTGCTATCAGCGATTTAGCGCCTTGGTTTATCGCTTTCGCGCTAGGGATGGGCATTTTGTGGGCATACTGGATTTACCTACAGCGACGCAGACAGGTAAAATCATGATATCGGCGGAGATACAACGCTTGCATACGTTGGCCTGGCAACCTGGTCTATGGATGGAATCAGGCTGGTGGAAAAAATTAGGTCTCGTATCATGGCAAGCCATTTACCAAGACTATCCCTCATGTCGCTCATCGATCGATCAAGCCATCATCGCACGCCGACAATTTCCCCAAGAAATTTTACCGGGGATGCTCTCCCCGAGTGAAGCCTTGTTACTTGATAGCGAAGAAAAACTAACGCAACTTGTCACCGTGATGGGACTTATCCACTGGGGTGCGCGTGACGCGCTCTCGCTTGGACACTCTCGACGCACGCTTGTGAAAGCCATCGGAGAATCCTGCTGCAACCAACTACTCGTACTAAAGTTACCCTGGGCAACACACGCACAGCGATTAGACATTGATGAAAAAGATATCCCCGATATGATTCAAGCCGGATGTCAGTGGCTTATGTCTGCCGATGATCAAGTACTTATCAAAGCCTTGCTTATTAAACTGCCTCCTTGTGAAAAAGCACAGGCCCCCCATCTCTTTTCTCATCCACCGCTTCCTACACTTCTTACCTTGGCGAGATTTTTATGAGCCGCTCATTACCTGTCTACTCCATATTACCCGGCACACTTCCAGCAGAAGAGGTGATTCGCAGCAACACATTACAACCTTATTTAGAAGCACAAGATGTCCTCAGCCAAGCCCACGAAGAAGCGCAGGAAATCACTCAACAAGCCACATCACTCCTAGCGGACACACAAGCGCAAGTGAAGACTATCCAAGCACAAGCAAAAGAAGCAGGTTTAAAAGATGCACACATCGCAATCGATCAGGCATGCCAAGAGGCTGTAGCGAATACGATTCAATGGTTAGTCAAAACACAAGAGTTAGAGCAATCCGTTGTTAATCGCCTGGAAAACCGTATTCGGAACTATCTTGCACAAATATTCTCTGAGTTTTCCAGATCACAAGACCAAATCGAATTGGTATTGCATCGTATTTCTAAGCATCTACCCGAATTTATCGCACAAGGGCGTCTCACCTTACGTTTAAATGCGCCCACGCGCGCACGTATCGAAGCCACTTTGGGTAGTGCGCGCGCAGCGCGTATTCACATCATTACAGATCACACCTTACAACCAGGGCAAGCCATATTAGATGGGGAATTAGTAAGAGTCGTGATTGATGTAGAGCAGCATGGACAAGCATTACTCAAACTCCTTAACAACCAATTTATTGAAAGCCAACACGACGATTCAAACCATATCGAACAACTTACAAAACCGAATCTACAGAACAATACGCTGCCCGAGCAAATACAAAACGATGACGCCGATGATGCGCCCTACCCATCTACACGCAATTCATTAAACCAACCGCACACCGGGTGACCTATGGCAAATATCAGCGGCCCAGGATTTTTACCCACACCACCGTCCATCCTACCCAGCACCAGTACACCTAGCGGATCGCCTAACAGCGGCGCACCTGCCGGCCAAGTTATTCCCTCTACCTCATTTACATCAGTCATTTCATCCGCACTCTCTGAAGTCGCTAGCGAATCTATTGATGAGACACAAGAAGAAATGAGCATGGCGCTCGGTGGCCGAATGGCAGATGGACGACGGATAGGTACCCGGACCGATCCACGACGCAACCTCGCAATGCTGCAACAGTTACTCGCCAAAGGCGATGATGTAGAAGACGTAGAAGTCGTGATTCCTGTGCAACTCGCCCAGCTACTCGAACGCTTTGCAGACATTCATGAACGCCCAGATCCTTTTGCTTTCTTACGCCAATCAGGTATGGATGCAGGGCAAATGGCCTTTTTACTCGCTGCCATGCTCACCAATAAGGGGCTAAGCGCACAAAGTCGACGTCGACTCGAAGAAGCGTTTTATCAAGCGACAGAAGACGAAACATGGGCACTATCTTTATTTGCCCAATTCGAATTGGGGGCCACCACTCCAGCCGCATTTGGACAACTCAAACGACTATACCAACGTGCAGGCAATAAACACCATTCTTTAGTGGGCTGGTTTGGGCAATTTCGCAGCATGAAAGACCGGCAACGAAAGCTAAAAATATTGATTCGCGCACTTGCTTTTGAATTATCTGCACAACGCCCCGAACTGCGCGATACGCATCTGGCCGCCATTATTATGGATTTAAAACGCATCATCCAATTTTTAGGCTTATCTGATCACTGCGAAGAAATCGCCGAATCACTTGCTATCCCCGGGATTGATCGTGACCGTATCATGATGGAAGCACTTGAAATCCTCGATCAATCTTGGATTTTTTCAGGTTGGCTGGCCCAACGTAATGAAATGCTTAATCTTCCCCTCAAGGCAATTTATCCTTTTACGCGCCAAATGGCAGATTTAGCAAAATTACTACCCGAACAATGCTATCGAGACACCGAGCAACAAGAAATGCTACAAACTGCCTATAGCGAGTATTTAAATATCCTCGCTGACAATGAGGGGTAAGGAATCACCTGATGTATAAAAAGAACAATTTAATGAAAATAACGATAATTTGCGATAAAGGACGAGTGCAGAAGGACTGCGCTCAGCATCGACATTCCCCTACCTCCGGATAAAAAGTGAGGTATGAGAATACGAAAACGCCCCGCTATTGCAAACTGGAATAAAGTGACACGTTATTTTTGTTTACCAAGGAGGGGTCTGAATGTCTAATAGCACAGCGCAAAAACAAGTGCGACATATCACATGTCGGCAATACCCCCAACCACATACCTCACTTCATTTGGTAAATAACCCTGCGCCTCACCTTTGCCAACAATATATGCATGCGACCACCCTATTGCATCGTGGTCTCACACACGTCACGTACAAAAATCGTTACATCACACTAGCAAACATACGCATAACCTACCCAACAAATAACAAGGACAAAACCGATCGTAAAACAAATAAATATGCCAAACACACGCTATATTTAAGGCGTGTAATACGTTGTACCGCGCATTTGTGCACGTGGTAGCGTTAACATGTCCACCGCTACCATACAAAGGACGACCGTGAAAAACGATTTTGGTCTAAGCACAATACCTGGCGTTAAATTTTTACCGAGCTATGGACATCGCCAACGTTTTCAAACACACGCATTTGAGGGCTGGTTGTGGGACAAAGAAAGTGAGTTTTGTATTGCACTACGACTAGAGGGTGCGCAACTCTCATTTAGCTGGATGCAACTTGTTGGCTTATTGTTAGCAGCCAATACTGCGATTGACGATGGACTATTTATCGAGCAAAACAAAATGTGGATGCTACGCCGTTACCCAGGTGATTTATTGCCCGTTGAAGTGGAAGCAAAATTTGCACAGCAAACTGTTGTAGCACGCGTGCTTATTGACGCTGGACAAACTGCACGCTGACATCATGATGAATCCGAACACTTACGCTAAACATGCTCACTACCCAATAAAGAGGACATACGCAATGAAAAAACCCACACATCATCTCACTCAATTGACCTAAAGAAATCACAACCGCAGTTAACCCATAATTAATTCAAAACCGTTATAAACCAGTTTGCACTGCATAATCGACCCTTGCAAATGAAAAAAATATTTATATACGCAAAAAAAGGACGATTTGCACAACTGAAATACCAGTAGCATGTAACAAAGAATACAAGTTGTTAGCGGCATGCGCTAAGAAGTCTTGAGGAGAAAATGAATGAGAATGTCTTTCTTTGGTCTAGTGGGTTGCTTCGCAGCACTGATGTGCTGCATACCCGCAACTGCCGCACCCATTCCATGGTCAACGCAGCCATTTACCTTGATGACAAGAGGGACCAAATTAGACAGCGTGCTACGTGAGCTGGGTGCCAACTACGGCATCCCGGTTGTCGTCAGCAATAAAGTGACCGATGTCTATATCGGTTCACTCGACAATATATCTCCACAAGAAGCCTTAGATCGATTAGCGCGCTTACACAAGCTGGCTTGGTACTACAACGGCCAAGCTTTATATATCTACCGCGCTGATGAAGTCAACCGACAACTGCTCACGCCCACTTTTATTAAAACAAAAGATTTAATCGCTCAATTTGGCGAAACAAATAGCCCTTACTGTCGCGCATCTGTCATCGCCACCGAGGCGCCTGTAGATTTTGGTGCAATTGAAGTATGGGGGGTGCCTGCTTGCTTAGAACGTTTTACGCAAATGGCCAAGCAGCTAGATGAACAAGCCCAAAACCAAGGACAAAACGAAGAGATCGTCAAAGCATTTCCGCTACGTTACGCCAATGCTTCAGATACGACTTATACCTATCGCGGAAAAGATGTCATCGTACCGGGTGTCGTCGCTATGCTTAAAGAAATGGTACAAGGTAAAACAAAAGCGCCTATTGCCGTCGATGGCAAACCCGCATTACTCTCCGACACCAATGCAAACTTACCTCTGTTTACGGTCGACACACGGCAAAATGCCGTGATTATTCGCGATAGAAAAGTAAACATGCATATTTATGCTGACTTGGTTAAAGAAATCGATACCAAGCAACCTTTAATTGAGATATCTGTCGTCATTATTGATATTGATGCCGGCGACCTCACTGCGCTTGGTATTGACTGGACCGCGGCTGCCCAAATTGGTGGTGGTACGGTTTCTTTTAATAACTCTAGCCTCAACACAGGCAGCTTCTCTACTGTCATTGCCAATACCGGAAACTTTCTCGCACAAATTAATGCCCTGGAAGAACACTCCAAAGCAAAAGTGCTTTCTCGACCTTCTGTTGTTACGCTTAACAATATGCAGGCCGTGCTCGATCGCAATATTACGTTTTACACCACTATCACCAGCACCAGTACAACCGGCACAACCGCGCAGCTACAATCTGTTACAACAGGTTCTCTATTACGGGTCACACCCCGTATTTTGGAAGATGGAGATCGTAGACGCGTGATGCTCACGCTTAATATCCAAGATGGCAATCAAACCACTGCGATCAATGGACTACCGCAAATACAAGATTCGCAAATTGATACACAAGCATCATTATTTGCAGGACAAAGCTTATTACTCGGTGGCTTTGTCCAAGACAAAGTATCGACAGATGATCGTAAAATCCCATTGCTAGGTGATATTCCAATTCTTGGCAGGCTATTTCACTCAAGCAACTCAACAACCGTACGTGTGGTAAGACTGTTCCTAATCAAAGCAGAACCTATTTCACAACCATAGGATAAGAGATTTTTATGGCATTTTTATTCAAGCTCAAATGTCTAAATGGCCCCTTAGCTGGCCGTGAAGTCATGTTGCCCATGGGATCTTTAAAGCTGGGTGGAGAAGACCCTGATTTAGTCGTCCCTCTTGAAGCGGATGGACAAATTGTGCTTGAAGTGGGTGAAGATGAAATTCATTTGCAAACAACGTTACCTGTATGGATTAACGGCGTACTTAGGCAAGATCATGAAGCACCGTTACCTCTGGGCGTTGTTTTAGATTTAGCGGGTCAAGCAATTGTCTTAGGTCGCACCGAAGACATACTCAATGATTTAACCATCCCTCCCCGTCGAAAAAGCAGTCTAAATCTCAGCGTGAATGGCAAAAAACTCCCCATCGCACTACTTGTCATTTTGGTCTTGATCATCGCGGTCATCTTGATTGGCACCATCATCACAAAAACACGTACCTCATCGCCCCCCGCAACCCTAGCTTGGGTGAATGCCCAACTCGCCACACAATCAGGGCTGAAAGGCATCACTGCCTCGCAAAATGCAAATCAAGAAGTTATCTTAAATGGCTATTGCACACAAACAACCCAGCTAGCTCATTTTTATTCGCTCTTAGTACAACGCGGCATTATTTACCGAGATCAAGTGGTCTGCCAAGATATGCTGGCACATAGCGTACGCGCCACACTTGAAAGCTATGGTTATCGTGATGTCACCATCACTTTTGGTAGTAATCCAGGCGATGTGCAGTTAGATGGCAATATTTCCTCTGATACTAAATGGGAACACGCCTATCTACAACTCATGCAAACAAAAGGCGTGACCTCCCTCAAAGTAATCAACCGTGACGCACAAATATTTGATAGTTTGCTCACGCTATTGCAGGCAAAAGTCGGACTAGAAGGACTTAGCATTACAAAAGAGGGTAAACACATCATGGTAAGTGGATCCCTCTTAAGCGCACGCAGTGCAACAGTACGAACAGCTATTTCGGTATTCAATCAAAATCAAACAGGCGATGCCGTAAGAGCCAGCTTTCAAGATATGCCCTCGGCTGTACCAGCCCTGCCGATTTTTCCCGCGCCCATCGTAAGCTACGGCGGGGGCCCGCGGGATCCTTATATTGAACTGACTAACGGTATGCGTTTACAACGGGGAAGCGTATTACCAAGTGACTATATCTTGTACGATGTTTATCCCAGTGGTGTTTCCGTGCGGAAGGGATTACGATTAGTTTTTATCTCAATGCGCGTCACAGGAGAGAACTAATGGCACGTATCACTGAGTTAGAAGAACAGCTAGCGGCTGATCACAGCGGGCAAAAACGACAGCACTATCAAGAACGCTTATTAGCCGCCCAACAACAATTAGCCGTGCAATTACGTAAACCACAATTACCCTCAATTTACGAGGACATTCAACAACAAGTTTTGGCTTGTACCGCCGCACTCAATGTGATCGACACTTTATGGCGTCGATACCAACGCGTGATGCCTGACCATCATCTATAACAAAAAACTTAAGTCACTCAGCAAATAAAGTCAACTGCCTGAGCACTGAGCACTGAGCACTGAGCACTGAGCACTGAGCACTGAGCACTGAGCACTGAGCACTGAGCACTGAGCACTGAGCACTGAGCTCTTAGCTCTTTATTCAATATGTTATTCGTATGCGTATATAGTCGGCGCGACACATCAAAAGATTATTAAAAATTTATTATACAAACCAAATACAAGGGTTGCTGGCATGCTCAAGCACGATTGACCATGCCATCTCATCCGCAGCCTACACCCTATCTCTTAGCTCATTAGCATTAGAACGGCCTTAGCAAATTCAGTACCACGGCAATACGGGCTTAACGATAAAATGGTTTTAACAATACAATGTGCACGCCGAATAAAAACAGCTATTTTTTAGCGCTGTCTTTGACACTACGCTCATCGCTTTTCTTTTTAGCATCACGGTCAGATTTGCCGGCAGTCGCCGTACTCTTACCGATCACTAATCCGCCAGCCTGCAATTTAGCCAATGTTTTTTGGCCAACGCCTTTTACGCGCGTAGCAAAATCTGCTGCATCTTTAAAGGGCCCATTTTTTTTGCGCTCCTCAAGAATCGCTTTAGCGCGTACCGGCCCAATACCTACGATAGACTCAAGCGCGGGTTGATCTGCAACATTGACATCGACTGCGGCAAATGCACCACCACACAGCACCAATGCCAAAGACAACACAAGCATTAACTTCTTAATCATAACAATCACTCCAAGAAGAAAGGTTGGGAAATTTGATTGTATAGACTCCATTTTGTCGCGCCCAGGGGATCAACAAAACGTCACAAACTACTTGCTAGCAAGCCAATTGCAATAACGCGCCACACCTTGCTCTACCGTTAAAAAATCTTCCGTATAGCCTGCCTCACGCAAAGATGAAATATCTGCCTGCGTAAAACACTGATATTTCCCACGTAACACATCAGGAAATTCGATGTACTCAACTAAACCCTCTTGTGTCATTTCTGTAAGACTCAGGGGTAACTGATTTTTGGCCCGCAAGGTATTGACAACGGTACGCGCAATATCATTAAAAGCTTGGGCCCGCCCTGTCCCTAAATTGAAAATACCTGACTTATCGCTATGGTCGAAAAAAAATAAATTCACTTTAACAACATCTTCAACACTGACAAAATCACGCTGGTGTTCTCCTGCTTGGCATCCGCCATATTCACCAAATAAACGTACCGTGCCCGCATCGCGAAATTGTTGAAAATGATGCGCTGCGACAGATGCCATCTGTCCCTTATGCGCTTCCCCTGGACCATATACATTGAAATAACGAAAACCAACAATTTGACTATTTGCTTGAGGTAATACGCGGCGGACCACTTGATCAAATAAAAATTTCGAGTAACCGTAAATATTCAATGGTTTTTCATATTGTCGTGCTTCGCTAAATACCGAAGACGCCCCGTAAATAGCGGCAGAAGAAGCGTAAAGAAAAGGCGTGCGCTGTACTAAACAAGTCTCCAACATCGCTTGCGAATAACGAAAATTATTTTCCATCATATAGCGACCATCCATTTGCATCGTATCGGAACAAGCGCCCTGATGAAACACAGCGCGAACATGACCAAATTGACCAGCCGCAAAGCGCGCTAAAAAATCAGTTTTATCAAAATAATCCTCAATATCGCAATCTATTAAGTTACGATATTTTTCTGGTCTCGTAAAATTATCTACGGCAATAATCTTGGTCAGTCCACGCTGATTGAGGGCTCTGACTAAATTACTCCCAATAAATCCCGCCGCACCTGTCACAATAATCGTCATGTTTGACCTAGCCTTTCGTTTTTACTTGTCGCTGTCATCAAACAACTCGTGATAACTGACGGTTGCTGTTCCTAATTTACCCACGACTACACCACCGGCACGATTAGCGTAATCAACGGCATGCTTTAATGTCATCCCCGCGGCAAGCGCTACACCCAAGACAGCAATGACTGTATCGCCGGCACCTGAAACATCAAACACTTCCCGAACCTGCGCAGGGAAATGCGTTACCTCTGTCTCGGTATATAAAGACATCCCTTCTTCAGAACGGGTCAACAATAACGCTTCGAGCTGTAACGCTTTTCGGAGATTTTGGGCGCGCGTTGTTAAGTCTTCTTCGTTATGCCATGTGCCCACAACCATACGTAACTCCGCACGATTAGGGGTAATGAGGGTCGCACCACGATAACAAGCGTAATCCTCTCCTTTAGGATCAACCAACACACATTTTCCTCGCGCGCGCGCCAGCGTGATTTTTTTCTCAACCTGACCCAATCCGCCTTTCCCATAATCAGATAAAACAATCACATCATAGTCATCTATCAGTGACTGAAACTGTTGCTCAGAACCGGCCACCGCCGAGCTTGTCGGGTAATGGTCAAAATCCATACGCAAAAGCTGCTGCTGCCGTGCAAGAACTCGCTGCTTAATGGTTGTCGTTGCACCTATCTCAATATCGATATGCGCACGCACCCCTGCTTGCTGCAATAAATCTAAAACACAGCGCCCCGCCTCATCGTCCCCTACCAGTCCAAGTAAGCCAGCACGGGCACCCAATGAGGCAACATTACGGGCAACATTGGCTGCCCCCCCTAAACGCTCATCTGTTTTTTGTACTAACACCACCGGCACAGGGGCTTCGGGCGAAATACGATGTGCATCGCCAAACCAATAACGGTCAAGCATGATATCGCCCACAACTAACACCATTGTCTGCTGAATATGGGCTTGGGTTAACGGTACGAATTGCTTACTCATAAAAACTCACCTACTCAAGCTACATTAAATTAATTGCCAAAGAAATAGAAGACTCCACTCGCTCACCACTGGATAACAATGTCATATAGCGCTTACACAAAATTGTTCGAGTAAGATTTACCGAGAAACACCGTACAAACAGTGCGGCAAGAAGGTAAACAACACGTGTACGGTTTTACGTTAAGTCCTATCCTATACATCTACAAAGTGCCCGCATTATGTCTGAGGCACAAGACTTGCCGCTAGCGTAGAAGGCACGTTTCCGCGCCCCATTGCATAGTACTCAATCCCCTGCGCACGCAATGCAAGCGGCTCAAATAAATTGCGTCCATCAAAAATAAGCGGACACAACAAATGCGTCTTGATGTGCTCAACATCCAAGCTGCGAAAAGATTTCCACTCTGTCAAAATAACTAACGCATCAGCCGACTGTAACGCCTCTGTTTGACTCGCGCAAAAACAAATACGTGTCCACCATTCTGGATGTGCCTCACAATCTGCTTTAAGTGCAGTGCGCGCCTGCGTCATCGCCACGGGATCATAGACCCGCACGGTCGCTCCTTGCGCCAGTAAAGCAGCAATCACAATACGGCTAGGTGCCTCCCGCATATCATCGGTATTAGGCTTAAAAGCTAAGCCCCAAATCGCAAATACTTTTCCACTTAAATCCACTCCTAAGCGTTGCGTTATTTTTTTTACCAACACTTGCTGCTGCACTTGATTAACTTCTTGTACTGCATGCAATATCCGCATCGGCTGTTGATAAGCATGCGCAGTGTGCATCAACGCACGCACATCTTTAGGAAAACACGACCCCCCATACCCCACGCCAGCATAAAGAAACCCATAACCAATACGTGGATCTGCCCCAATACCTACCCGCACTTGCTCAATATCTACACCGACCTGATCAGCCAAATTGGCCAACTCATTCATAAATGAAATACGTGTTGCCAACATCGCATTGGCAGCATACTTAGTAAACTCAGCAGAGCGTACATCCATACACAAGGTACGTGCATGTTGACGATTAAAAGGTGCATATAGCTGACACATCAAAGCACGCGCTTTTTGCCCAAGCGCATCATCATCCGTGCCAATCACAATGCGATCCGGACGCATAAAATCATCAATCGCAGCCCCTTCTTTTAAAAACTCTGGATTAGACACGACCGAAAAAGATACCTGTGCTGGGGGTAAACCACGCACCGCACATTCTTTTTGCAGTGCGGCATACACTTGATCAGCACTCCCCACAGGCACGGTTGATTTATTAACGATTACTTTAAAGCCCTGCATATGTTTGCCAATATTGCGTGCAGCAGCAAGTACATGTTGTAAATCAGCGGCGCCCTGTTCGTCCGGTGGCGTCCCGACAGCAATAAACTGTACCTCACCATGCGCGACGCTTTGACTCACATCCGTTGAAAAACGTAATCGTCCTGCCGCCCTATTGCGTGCAATCAATGCCTCTAAACCAGGCTCATAAATCGGGATACACCCACCATTAAGAAGACTAATTTTGTCCGCATCTAGATCAAGGCAAAGCACATCGTTTCCTACTTCGGCCAAGCATGCGCCGGTGACAAGTCCAACATAACCACTACCAATGATGGTGACTTTCATCTCTTTTTCTTTTTTAGTTGTACTGCAAATTATTTACTTCCGAGATTATTCCAGAAAGCATCCGGAAAACCCAAAAGAGAAAACCACGATAGCGAAAACAAAATAAGGCCATCATATAAATTTCAAAAATCCCTCATCTCAGCAATAAAAAATAAGGCGGCATATATAAAACTAATACGCATCCCGCATCATCCCCTGCGCACCATAGGCCTACGCAAGGCAAAGCATTTGCTTACTCAAACCCAATCCCTAAGTCACGATAGTGATTCAAAAAACAAACCCACCAAAACACCATCTGGCACTCTAGGCGCAACAAATGCGAGGCAAAGTTCCCGCCCTGTGCTAACGCGGCAAAAGCGTCCGTCATAGACAATACGAAAGTGGGCAAATAACCAAGCTACCTATGCACACCGCCCAAATATCGTGATCTGCATATATAAAGATGGCACGCCTGATGCAATCCCGCATTTGATTCGCGCAGCAAGTAATGCAATGACTTCTAAGAGGCGCATCACGCACCCTGACACATCACTACGCCGATCAAACTAAATCAGACTAAGATAGGCAAACTGTATTTTGCTGCAACTCCATGAGTAAATTTCGTATACTCCCTTACCTTATCTTGTGTTTAGGTCGACCTCTCTCTATGTTTACTCTTCTTTTCCTGTTGGCTTTATTAAGCTCTGTCACCGTGCGCTTGTGGTTAGCACAACGCCAACTCCGTTATGTAGGCAAACATCGAGATCATGTCCCTGCCCAGTTCTCTGAAAAAATCAGCTTGGTAGATCATCAACGCGCGGCGGACTATACCGCAGCACGCACACGCTTTGGCATGCTAGAGCTATTACTCGAAACAACCGTACTCGTTGTACTCACCATGATGGGCGGTTTGCATTGGCTTAACCAAACCCTACTATCCTCATTGGATCACGGTATCACCTATGGTATTTGCTTAATATTAAGTCTGACTGTTCTAACAAGTTTGATTGAGTTGCCATTCAATATCTACAAACAATTTCATATTGAAAAGCAATTTGGCTTTAATCGAATGACCATCAAGTTATTTTTCGTCGATTTGCTACGTAACGCTCTGCTTGGCGCAGTCATCGGTATTCCATTGATTGCGCTTGTATTATGGGTGATGGCCAGCACAGGAGAAAATTGGTGGGCGTGGACCTGGCTTTTATGGGTCGCATTTAGTTTACTGATGATGGTCTTAGCGCCAACACTCATTATGCCGCTATATAACCGCTTTGTACCCTTATCGGATGCCTCTTTACGTGAGCGTATCGAAGCATTACTCAGTCGCTGCGGCTTTGCGAGTAAAGGCGTATTTGTGATGGATGGCAGCAAGCGTAGCAGTCATGGTAATGCTTACTTTACGGGCTTTGGCAGCGCCAAGCGCATTGTTTTTTTCGACATTTTACTGGAAAAATTAACAGCCGATGAAATTGAAGCCGTACTCGCTCATGAGCTTGGTCATTTCCATCACCGCCATATTATGCAGCGCTTAGGGGTTACTTTTTTGGCCAGCTTTTGTTTGCTTGCTTTATTGGGCTGGTTAGCGCAACAGGTTTGGTTCTACACCAGCTTAGGCGTTACTCCCAATTTAGATGCAGATAATCACGCCTTGGCTTTGATTTTATTTTCTCTCGTCTTGCCTGTATTTAGCTTCTTTTTTACTCCGCTCGCCAATTGGTCTTCACGTAAACATGAGTTCCAAGCGGATGCTTTTGCGGCCAAACAAACTCAGGCAAGCATGCTTATTTCGGCATTGGTCAAGCTATATCAAGACAATGCTTCAACATTAACCCCGGATCCGTTGTACTCCACTTTTTATGCATCGCATCCCCCAGCTAGTCAACGTATTGCCCACTTAGAACAACGGTGAATAGTACCCAGCCCGAGATTCAACAAGGACAAATTATCGCGGGATATGGCCGTCATTATTTAGCAGAAACTGCCCCGGGAGTATTACTGCAAGTATTCGCTCGCGGCAAGCACAGCCTTGTCGCGGTAGGCGATCAAGTCGCTTTATGTGCAGAGGCAGTTGGGCAAGCATCTATCCAAAGTATCTTGCCAAGGCGCAATCTTTTGTATCGCTCTGATGCATTCAAATCAAAACTGCTTGCTGCAAATATTGATCAAGTCATTATCGTGCTTGCGACTGAACCTAGTTTTTCCGAAGATTTGCTAGCGCGCTCACTAATTGCCGCGCACGCGGCTGAGATCACGCCTCTGGTACTACTCAATAAAACGGATTTACAGAAAAATTTTTCAGCAGCCACTGTGCGTTTACAACCTTATCGCACATTAGGCTATACCGTCCTGGCACTCTGTGCGCAACAACAAATAACAACTGAACTATTAAAACCCTACTTACTAGGCAAAACCAGCATACTGATTGGTCAATCAGGTATGGGTAAATCAACATTACTTAATTTACTCGTACCCGATGCAGCGGCCCATACCCGTGAAATTTCTGAAAAACTCGATTCCGGCAAACATACT
>JADYYQ010000177.1 GCA_020853585.1 Ottowia sp. | reverse complement strand
AAATTGGGCAGCATGCAAAGCCCCAACATACAAATGAGTAGTCCCATCACAGCGACGAAATTTGTACGACTTAGAGATAGTTGCCATCTCTTCGTAGGGTTATTTTTTGCCATTGCCTATTCCTTATCGAGGGTGTTTAAGTTTTTGTGATGCAGTTTGGTTTAGACGGTCGTGTTTTCTTTGCCTTCATAGTTTTTTTGCGTAGCAATTTCTTCTGCTGCTTGGGAACAACCTCTTCTTGCCCAGCTAAATTATTTGACGAAGTGATAGCTTCAACTGCCGGTACAGTCACGCTTGGAATTTCATTGGCCCGCCCTTCATCCGCTCCTGATTCCACCACACGCAATGTTTTGAAGGTTCTCTGTAAACACGCGCCTCTATCGCAGTACATGTAAGCATCTTGATTACGTTGTGCGAGGTGTAATTTTTCTGTGCCGATCATCGAATGACTTATTTTTTGAGTTGGGGCAGCACAAGCAGTCATACATGCGATGCCTCCTATCAGGATAGAAAAATGGCGCATTAGTGTGTAGTGAGTTTTGTATATGCCGCATGCACTTTTTTGGCATAGCGAGCACGTAAACTGCGACGGTTTGGTTGCATACCAGCGTTGTAACAACCCACGGCTTCCCATGTTTGACCAAATTTATTAGTGCAATGCGCCAATACCCATGCGCCCACCTCCGTACAAACACACGGTTTATCGAGCAAAGTTTGTTGGCTGATGTTTTGCTGTGTAAGGGTTTTAAGATGTACGGAGTTAATTTGCATATGGCATACGTCAACGCTGCCATTATTGTTTTTGTCGTTGATGGCAGTAGCGTTGAATTTTGATTCGACGTAGCTAATTGAACGCAGGATGTCTCTGTTGACGGCATAGCGTTTTGCGGCTTCATCCCAACAAGCAGCTTGCACAGATGAACATATGCATGTGGTCAGCATGCTTATTAACAATGCATCAAATAGTACGCGGCCAGGTTGGTACTGGGGCATTAGATGGCCACTTTCAATGGCATATCAGCAACAATCTTGCTCACCTCTGCAATACGTAGCTGTCTGCTCATTTGATTGCCTCTTACTCTATAAATTTAACTTAAGGGCACAAAGATAAAAAAATACTACTAGGTATAAATATACCATATAACCATTTTTTACCAAAATGAAATTTTTGGATTTAAGGAATTTTTATGCCTTGGTAAGCATTTTTGCGGAAGATGGGAAAGATGAGATTATTTCTGGATGTATGTGACAGGTTATTTCTATTTATTGCTAACATCGTAGTTTTCTTCTTTTTATGAGCAATTCTATAATTCCTGTTGACGAGCTCCTTGTTTATAACTGGGTAAGTATCCCAATGTGGGTATTTGATAAACGCCAATTGCGTATTACATGGGCGAACCCATCAGCTCTTGAGTTTTGGGCTGCGGAATCTATAGAAAACCTTGCCCAGCGTAATTTTTCAGACATCACTCCAACCGCATTAAATCGTTTGGATGCGGCACATCGTAGCGCTTTAAAAGGTGTAAACGTTGAAGAACAATGGACGCTCTACCCAAGAGGGCAACCAAAGCAAGTGGTCTTAAAAAGCGCCGTGGTACAGGCAAAAGATAAAACGACAGATGGCATACTTTTTTGCGCTCCTAATCTTCGTGCTGTACCGGATGCCCAACTTAGGGGAGTACAAGTACTGTCTTACACATCAACTGTAGTCGCACTCTATCGTCTTGATGGCAGCATTTTGTTCCGCAACCCAATGGCTGCAACTATCTGGGACGGTTTAAGCAGTGATCGAGGCTTAGATGATCTAAGCTCAATATTTACAACTCCACAAGATGCAAAGTTGATTATTGACGCGGTAACTAGGAAAGAGAGAGTTTTTGCAGAGTTTAAAGTTCTGACGACAAAGCAAGGAGAACGGATTTTTGAGTTGGATTGCAGACCCATTACTGACCCAATTGATGCCCAGCTTGTTTTAGGTGTTAGTGGGCGAGATATCACTCTTTACAAACAGGTCGAAGATGAGAGAAACATATTGCGAGATACTCAACTTAGCCTAGCACAAGCTGCGGCAGAATCAGAGAAAGAGATAACTGTTGCAGCACGAAAAATTTTCATAGCGACGGCGTCTCATGAGCTACGCTCGCCTTTGCAGAGCATTACGAGTGGTATTGATTTGCTAGAACGATATCCTCATGAAGTTGAAAACTGCGTTATACCTATGCGTGAAGCAGTTCAACAGCTAAATGATATTGCGGCTGACCTCGTAGAATTTGTGCTGGCAGACAGTACTCCAGGCTTACGTATGCGAACTTTGCATGCAGCAACTTTTTTCAAAAAAACACTCAGCCAGATAAGAAAAAAAGCTTTAGCGAAAGGCCTTCATTTTTTGTTTGAACCAGAAGGTTTAGATGTCCGGATTAACATTGATGAGATTCGCATGCGACAGATTGTCGCAAATCTTGCAGAAAATGCCGTTAAGTACACTCCAACTGGTTTTGTGAAAATATACGCGGCTATTCAAAAAAACAATAATTTAGTTATGTCATTTAAAGATAGCGGCATTGGTATGAGTAAAGCAGCAACAAGTCGCGTTCTCCAGCCTTTTGCACGAGAAAAGAAGAGCCATTTATTAAATCCCCAAGGGCTTGGCTTAGGATTAGCAATTGTCCAATCTCACTTATTAGATATAGGAGGAGAAATGGATATTCAATCAGAGATGAAAGTTGGAACTGAAGTTAATATCCGTCTGCCACTCCAGAATATATCTGACTCTTCTGGCTCAGAACAGATTTAAGCTTTTCGACAATAATTGAGGCAGGAAAAGGCTTTAATAAAACATCAATATTATAAGTGCGTACAAGTTCAGCAATATCGCTTTCATTTTCTGTACGGGCCTGAATTGTTCCCGTCAACAAAATAATAGGGCAGCTTGCACTTACGCGGCGAATCTCTTCAATAAGATGGCGAGAGGTTTCTCCGTTAGATAAAGTCCAGTCAAGAATGTATGCATCTGGGTATGGTTTTTCTTCAAGAAGAGTAAGTACAGATTTAGAGTATTTAAAATATTTTGTATTAAAACCTCCATCGATCTGTATAAACCTACAAAGAGGTAAAGTGGCTGTCTCTTCATCGTCCAATATGACCACGACAGGTCCTGAAGTTCCAAATGTATCCACATGCAAACTTAAAACTCCTTGTTGTGCCATGCCATTTGGCACATCCTCTATCGAGCATACTATTAACTGATTTTCATCATCATCTTTATATGCAACAAAACAATCAGTTTTTCTAGGCTCATCTTTCCTCGTTACTACCGTGCATGGACATTTAGTTCTTCCTATTTTAAGCAAAGCCTTACGTGCGCCGGGGACTATTTTTTCTTCTGGAAAATTAGCCTGTAGCATTGCCGTAACAGTAGTTTTAAAGTGATCTGCTATGGTAAATAATTCACCTAGTGAAAGCGTGCTTTCATCTGCAAGACGTTTAGCCGCTGTTTTTTGCGTTCCTCCAATAATTTCTGACAAGACTCTAGTCCAGCTTCTTTGCGGAATGGCTTTACGTCGTAACAAACTTTTCAGAATAGGAGTTTCTCTATATTTTGTAATTTTATTGCTCATAGTTAATGATGCCGCTATGCTTAAGCGGTAAGTTATCATACGCAATCATAACTCTAACTTTCAACAAAAATTACCAGATGCCATTAGCATATCGATTATGGCCCGGCAAGGGGCTGAACACATTAAAGGTTGAATCATTACCACGTCGCCAGTTAATGCCACACGAAGTACGTGTAGCAGTGCGTGCGGCTTCCCTCAATTATCGAGATTTATTGATTTGCCGTGGCGAGTACCCGGCACCCTCTGGGCGACCAATCATCCCCTGTTCTGATGGTTCTGGTACTGTTATCGAAACAGGAAGCGGTGTAAACACCTTTGCTATGGGTGATTCTGTGGTTGGCTCTTTTTTTGCGGATTGGCAAGATGGTTTACCAACTCAGGAAAAGATTGCAATTTCCACAGGCTGCGATTTGGATGGCTGGCTTACTGAAGAAATCATCTTGCCATCCAAAGCACTTGTTAGTATTCCCTCAGGGGTTTCTTTAACAGCAGCCGCTTGTGCGCCTTGTGCAGGTGTTACAGCATGGGTTTCCTTAGTCGAAATAGCAAAGCTTACCTCAGGAAAAATAGTGCTGATACAGGGAACCGGAGGGGTTTCAATGTGGATGGCGCAATTAGCTAAAGCACATCATCTGCAAGTTATTTTTATTACTTCTGACTCAGATAAGGTCGCTAAATTTGATAAAAATGTTCTTGGAGTCATTAATTACCATGAACATCCTGATTGGTCTAATGAGGTATTAAGATTAACTAACGGACACGGAGCTGATCTTGTTTTAGAGATTGGTGGAAATTCTACTATTCGTGAGTCACTTCGTGCTGTGGCTTTCGCGGGCCACATTGCAATTGTTGGCGGCCTAAGTGGCTGGACATATGATCGAGTAGAGTATTTGGAATTAATTACTAAATTCGTCACTACTCATGGAATTTATGTAGGCAGCAAGCGCAATTTAATAGATTTATTAGCATTTACGGCTAAAAATTCTATCGTTCCTCATATATCAGCTAGCTTTAAATTTCATGATGCACTATCCGCATTTCATGAAATGGAAGCTGGCCGTCATGTTGGGAAAATTATTATTGATATTAGTTAATACGTTTATATATGCCTAACCACCAACCTATACAATCTCTTGTTCAATCACCACTTGGCCGATTCCTTCATTACAGCGGAGGGGAATATGAAGTAATTTGTATGGCTCGTCATAGCGAAACCTTAGAAGAACTAGTTGTATATCAGCAACTTGACAAGGATACAGGCTTTTGGGTGCGACCTTATAGCATGTTTTTCGAGCAGGTTATGCACGATGGTGTGATGCAGCCGAGATTTTTAAAAATTACATGAGTTCTTCCGCCATGTTCGCGGAATTTAGTGTCGTTCAGTGGTACATTTTTCGCCGCTAATTACAACCGGGTCACCATCTGCTCCTCAATTTACCGCGACTCATATTAATACTGAGCGCCCAACAAAAATGGGTGGGGTACCAGTACCCCACCCATTTTTTCAAAAAAAGAGAAACAGAAACTTCTATTAATACCATGCTAGTTATTAAGCAGTGCTGCCAACACATCCGGCAATTTCTTGATTTGCTCAGTAGTTAATGCGTGCTTCTCAAAATGAACAGACACCTTGCCCTTTATATGACTTATCTTTGCCAAAGTTTTTCCTCCTGCCTTAACTTCTTGGGTATTTTGATATCCGTGTTGAATGCCAACTAACTTTTCAAATACTTCTTTTGAAGTTAAATTATGAGGCTTGTTAACAGAAAAACTCTTGGCTAGTTCTAAAATTTTTTCTGGATGTTTTTGTAGCCGATCTGATAATAAAGATGCCCATCGAAACTGTATATCTAGAGGTGAAGGAAAAGCTTTTACTATTTCTTCAGGCAAACGCGCTAAAGAAATTGCTTTACTCATGTTCGAGTGATCAACGCCAAGTTCTCCCGCCATTTTTCTCAAAGACGGATACAAACCATCATCTAAGGCGCGCCGATACATAACGCCTTTTTCCCAAGGGGATAAGTCTAGTCTAGATCTATTTTCAAAATCCATAGCTTTAAATAGATCCCGATCTGATAAATCATCAATAAGAGCCATAAGTGGTAGATCTTCTTCCAGGCAAGCACGATGCCTGCGATGCCCAAAGACCAGCTCATATTCGAATTGTCCACTTGGATCAGAGATTCTTCTTACTTTGATTGGCTGTACATTACCACCAGATATCAGTAAATCTGCTTTTAATTGCGCAAACTCTGTCGACTCAAATCCATGCTCATGGCGATTTGCCCACTTTGATGGCCTTACTTTTTTGGGGTTAATAATTTTTATTGGTGTGGCACCTTCAAATGCTTTTAACCGCTCCTCAAGTTCAGTTACTTTTTCGCTATTTTCTTGCATATGGCTACGAAAAGCCAACATTTGACCAGGGCCAGTTTTTGGTGCGGATGAACTTGTGTTTTGTGTTCCTTTTTCAATCACATTAGTAGGAGCAATGATCCCTGCTGTTTTTTGCGCAAGACGGTCTTTTATAGACATCTTATAATCCTTCATTAATTTGTGATGCCCAACTCATACGGACAGATGTTTCAATAAGGTCATTAACACGATCATAAGCGTCACGCGCACGTTTATAGGTTCTTAGGTTGCCATCATATTTTGAAATGTCGTAAACCGTGCCAAATTCTGCGGAGCTTGCAGAAGTAACCGTTGTTTTTGGAATTTCAACTGGTAAAACTTTTTCTCCATAAGTCGCCGTAATCCATGAGCGTACAACATCGCTGGCAGCATCTGAAGAATCTACACGCGCTAGCAAGACATTGATGAAATCAAAAGTTTTTGTTAACCCAGCCGATTCCACAAGGTTTGAAGCAAGGTCACTAAACAAGCTCCAAAATTGGGCTGAACTTGCAAAATCAAGCGCGCTTGGCGGCAGAGGAACAACTAGGCCATCCGCTGCCATAAACGCATTAATCGTGACATAACTAAGAGACGGTGGAGTATCAATAATAATTACATCGTACTCGTCTCTTATATCTTCAAGACCTAGGTTTAAAACATCCCAAAATTGAAATTTCGGGTCTTTCATTTGTCTCGCAGGTAAAACAAATTCAGCAGAGAATAAAGTCGGAGAAGCCGCGACAAGATCAATACCATCCCAATAGGTAGATTGAATCGCCGGTCTAATAGTTTTTTCATCCCCTGTTGTTAAAGGAACAATGGTCTGACATTCAGCAATCTCTGTATCAGGCATGATTCCAAACAGAGTAGTTAATGAAGCTTGTGGGTCTGCATCAATTAATAAAAGCCTATGCCCACGAAGACTCAAACCCTGAGCCATTACCATTGCTGTTGTTGTTTTACTTACACCACCTTTGAAATTACCAACGGCAATAGTAATGGCTCGTGCATCTTTAGGGCGAAGCATTCCACTACGAAAGCTTTTTGCCCAGATTCTAACTTCTTGTAAATTAAATTCGCGACGCGATCCAGTAATATTAAGCTGCCCAGATGGAAGATCGCCTTTTGTTATTCGATAAGCTATTTGACCTTTATCTGTGCCGCAAATAGAAGCTAACTGTGTAAGAGAGAAGATAGGTGCTTGTTTTGAAGCATTGGGTGCCAACATACGTGTACGAACTTGGTTCACCATCTGAACGGCACGTTCTGCTTGGTCAACAATGTCACTAATCTGTATCTTTGAGCCAGGTTTTAAAGGTATCTCTGTCATAGTCCAAATTGTTTAAACGAAATTAGGATAATACATCCCAAACAAAAAATGTGCCATTTATCTCTGTTTTTACAGGAAACGAAAAATACACAAATAAATGCTTAATTAAGGTGGTTTTAGTAATTTTTTTACTATGCTCGAATTAATTTCGCTATTAAATAATAATAAAACTTTAATTACTTTACAAGCTTTAAGTCGCGTATTTTCCTTCTACATCAAAGACTTACATTAGTTTTGGTGAGGTAGTTTGGGGCATTTAGTGAGTAGTTTTAGGAAAGTTGGTGAGGTTTTTTGGGTTTAATGGTGATGGTTTTTGGTAGGTTTAGTGATTGGATATGGGGTGTTGTGTTCATCCCTATCTATAATATTTTTGTTCAGTTTACTCAGGTACGACTCATTTTTTTGTGGCAAACATTGGAACACAAAATTTTTTGATGTGTTATTAGGTGACTTTTAGGTAAGACTGTGAAAGGTGAGTGATTTTGGGATTAATGTTTGAAGTGACATCGTTGATGTCGCTTCATATGGGTGAGGTTTTTTGGGTTACATGGGCATTGAATATTGCATTTTTGGTAGATTTTTACGATGAAGCTCAGATTTTTACTGATTTAAAAAATGACTTTTTGAAAGGTGAGAATTGACACAAAAAAAATATCACTATAGGCTATCGAGCAAATAGCTAGTGGGGATAAAGTTGACTAACGAACTTAATGGGGTAGCGTATAAAGTTTCAGCGACAATTGATACAGACGTGACTGGTGCTCAGTCCCCAAATTTGCGTATACGTAAAGCTGTAAATACTTTAGCTATCGTTCCGAAATCTGAGCGCATTTCATTACTTGCAAGAAAAATATATAACGTTATGCTGCATTATGCGCAGAGGCAGGGCGTTGATCAGCCTTTTTACCGAGTGCGTCTTAGAGATATTGCTGGTGGTATTGATTTCAATTCGAATAATACTGAAGTTATTAAACAACATCTTAGACAAATGGTTTCAACAGTTGTTGAGTGGCAGTCACCGACAACGGGGGAGGGGAGTCGTTGGAGTCTCTCTGGTTTAGTTTCACACGCTGATATTACGATGGAGCGTGGTGAGTTGATGCTTGAATGGAGTTATGCCAGAAATATCAAGCAGGAGTTATTAGACCCACAGCGTTTCGCCAAAATTTCCCTTCATTTCCAAATAGGTTTAAAAAGCACATCAGGCCTTGTTTTGTACGAGATTTGTTCGCGTTATGTTGACAATCCTAGTGGTTTAACGGCTCGACAGTCATGGAAGTGGTGGTGGCCTGTATTAACAGGTTCGCCAACCAACGAAAACAGTGTGCAAGAGTACAAATATTTTAAGCGAGATGTTTTAAAAAAAGCTATTAATGAAGTTACAAGAGTAACGGATATTGATGTGGAGCTTATAGAGCATAAGACAGGTAGAACTATAAAAGAAATTCAATTTCGTATTCAAAAAAAACCACAGCCTACAGTGGCACCACTTCATGGCGTGGCTCCGGTTGATTTACGTGTGGTAGGTGCGGCGATCAAGGCAGGCATCTCACAAGAAAAAGCGGAGAAATTCATGGATAAATATGGCTCTAAGGCTGTTGATGCAGCTGTCAAAGTACTTAATGAAAGGCAAACGCACGCACGTTTAGAGCAGGTCAGACAACCTGACCAATTTCTTAATGCTTTATTAAAGTCCGGTAATTTTGGAGATCGAAAAGATGAAAAATTACCGGCAATAAAATTGCCTGATACTAAATCCGCACGTATTGCACTTATAGAAAAATTTCGAGCTAGAAAGCGAATTGAGATAGAAGCTATATTTAAAGAAATGCCTGAATGCGAACAGCGCGATTTATTGGTGCAGTTTGAGAATGAAGAACTTCCGGAAGCTATGTGTCGCATATACTCACAAAAAGGAGTTTCAAGCAGCATAATTAGGCCAATGTTTTTAAAGTATTTGGGTCATAAAATGTGGGGTGGGACTTGGGATCATCCTTCTGATACAGAGTTGTTGGAGCTATCCCTGAATGGTTAAAACGTTGAGCCAGACATGGTAAGTTTGCGCGCTGTTTGACAAAAAACGCCCACCTTTAATCAAATGGCATTTACACAGAATTTTTTACACCATCAATCTTTTAGCTCTTTAAAAATTTACTGTGGATAAGTTCGTTGTCCACAGCCCGATAAACCTAGGCTGCTGGACAACCGGCAAGCCGGTTCCGAACTTGACCACAGTACTTCAAAAGCCTGACGCCTTAGGTGTGTATAACGATAAACCCGTTATCCACACTCCAGTTGCCTTCCTATATTTTTAAAAATAGCCACTCACAAAAACACCTTACGCTTCGATGAATAGACGCAAATTTTTGATAGTGTTTTTCTTTGCTGTTTTCGTATAGTACTTGCCCAGTTCTTTCAACATCCGTTTCTTTTCAGCCTGGATGTAGATACTCGTTGTTGAAATGCTGGCATGACCCGAGGCTTTT
>JADYYQ010000176.1 GCA_020853585.1 Ottowia sp. | reverse complement strand
TTTCTTGATAGCAAACATCTTGCACTTGAAAAACAATTGGATCGGACATTTCTGACAGCCGGTGCCGATCCAATTTCCATAGCAGCTTAGTTGTACTGTCTGTCAGATCAAGTCTTGGCTAGTACACCTTGACGCTTAACAATTTGATCGGACAAGGTGGCACGATTACCGTCAATGCTGATCCGGGTATCGCCAGCGATCAGATCATCGTCGATGGCGGTACTGTCACCGGGACTACTTTGATCAATATTGTGGATACGGCTGAAAGGGGAAGCTATACAACAGAGGATGGTGGGGCCATTGTTAAAGCGATTAATAATGCGGTTATTCCCGCATCTGCGTTTGCCCTTAGTAGACGCATTGCTGCGGGCGCTTATGATTACACCTTGCAAACGAATAGTAGAGGTTTACTTTTTCTGAGTGCAGCCAAGACTTCTGCACTCGGTACAACCGTGCCTAACTATCGCCCAGCTGTCCCCGTCGATATGGTCGCGCAACCGTTAGCAAGTCGCTTAAGCTTAAGCATGTTAGATACTTACCGTGATCGTATGGGTGAATATACTTTGCTAGGACAAGATACGGCGACAACTCATAAAGGTTGGGGTCGTTTATTTGGTGCAACGGGTTCTGTCAATTCGGCAGGTGATTTCTCGACAGCAGGTGCTGCCTATGATTTTAATATTTCGGGTTTTCAAGTAGGTAAGCATTTTTATCACGAAGCAGCGACCAATCATGTATCGCATATGGCCGGAGCTTACTTGGGTGTTGGTTCAGCCAATAGCAACGTAGATGCGGCATATAGCGGCAGTCATGCTGGCAATTTGTCTGTGCAGGCTTATACCGTCGGTGCTTATTGGACACGCCACACACCACAGGGTTGGTATACGGATGCGATACTACAAGCGACGCGTTATAGCAATATCCAGGGACAATCGTCTCTCAATGAAAACATGCAATCTCAAGGATGGAGCACCGAAGCTTCACTTGAAAATGGTTTGCCCATTGGCTTACCGCTCGGGTTCACGCTTGAGCCGCAAGTGCAGCTGATCTATCAGTACCAAAAACTGAATGACGCGCAGGACGGTTTGAGCAAGATCTATTACGGCAATGTGCAAGCAACCTATACCCGACTAGGGACGCGCTTATCTAAAATCTTGGATACCACACCAGAACAACCCTTAATGTTTTGGCTTGGCGTAAATTTATGGGGCAATCTCAGCGGGCAAGGGAAAGCGACATTCACACATCTCTCTGGCAAAAATCCGACGACGATTAAAACAGACTTATGTGGTTTTTGGGGGCAACTTGAGCTGGCCTTATTAGGGCGATTGACGAGACAAACTCATGTATCTCTTTCGGCTAACTATAACCATTCCGTTGATACTAATACTAACCGTAGTTTTGGCGGACGTTTGAATATTCAACACACCTGGTAGTCTGCGTGGTGGTTATGTTTTGTCATCAGAGCTCGGGTGAGGTATGTATTATTTTGGTCACCGGCTCTTGAGATTGAGGCGGTGGCACTACCCGCAGCGCTTCGATCGACTATCCCTGTTCTCGTTAATTTCCTACTCGTACTTTGTGTCACTCGCCCTTAATGGCTGAGATAAGCTGATAGAGAATTATCTCAGTCGGATTACATGGGAGAGCGATATGTGTTTTTAAAACATGAAGCTTTACCTCTCTATTTTGCGATAACCCTCGACTAAAAATTGAATAACGCAAAGATAGTATGAGCAAGATCTATTCTCGTAATAGGCACGCTTTATTCCTTATTTGGTGCGCGATAGATAAATAGATGGGGCATGATTACATCAAAATAATATCGTATTGTTCCGGGCTAAATTGTTGTTCAGCCTGAAGTGAGATGGGCTTGCCAATAAAATCGCCCAGCATAGTGAGATGCTGATTTTCTTCATCTAACAATGCGTCAATGACAGCAGGCGTGGCCAGTATGCGAAACTCTTTGGGATTAAATTGGCGCGCTTCGCGGGTGATTTCACGCATGATGCTGTAGCACAACGTACGTGTTGTTTTTACTTCGCCTCGTTTATTACATGCGGGGCAAGGCTCGCATAAAATATGTGAAAGCGATTCTCGGGTACGTTTACGCGTGATTTCGACAAGTCCAAGAGGTGAAAAATCGCTGGTAGTACAACGATTACGATCATTGGCCAGGGCGCGTCGTAGCTCGGTGAGTACAGTGTCGCGATGCTCATCATTTTTCATATCAATAAAATCAACAATGATGATGCCGCCTAGATTACGTAGTCGTAATTGTCGAGCGATCATATGTGCTGCTTCTAAATTAGTCTTGAAGATCGTGTCGTCAAAATTACGTGTGCCCACAAATCCACCGGTATTGACGTCAACGGTTGTCAGCGCTTCAGTTTGATCAATAATTAAATAACCACCTGATTTAAGATCGACGCGGCGATGCAAAATACGCTCGATTTCGGTCTCGATATTGTGCAGATCAAAGATAGGGTGCTCGCCTATGTAGTGAGTTAGTTTGTTTGTGACCACGGGCATATACGTGTGCCCAAATGTTTGAAGTTTTAAAAAATTTTCTCGTGAATCTATGTAAATGGATTGAGTTTTTTCGCTTGCTAGATCGCGCAAGACGCGCTGAGCTAACGATAAATCTTGATGCAGTAAGTTAGGCGCCGGCAGGGTGCGTGATAGGTGCTGGAGTGTGTCCCATGTCTTACGTAGGTAAATGATGTCGTTGAGTAATTCCACGTCGCTTGCGTCTTCGGCTAATGTCCGTGCGATAAGACCGACTTCGACGCCCTTAGGGAGCAAACTTTGTAGGCGTTGACGTAGACATTCTCGATTTTCTTCGCCGATAATTTTTTGTGAAATACCGATGTGCGTATCGTGTGGCAATAAAACCAGGCTACGTCCCGCGACACTCATGTGTGTGGTGAGCCGCGCGCCTTTTGTGCCGAGTGGATCTTTGATGACTTGAACCATAATGACTTTTCCATCGAACAATGTGCGTTCTATGGCAGCAGGCGGCACACGTGAATCCGGCGCTTGCCAAATATCAGCGACGTGTAAAAAAGCTGCGCGCTCTAGGCCAATATCGATAAATGCAGATTGCATGCCGGGCAAGATACGCAATACTTTGCCAAGATAAATATTGCCAACAAGGCCGCGACTGATGGTGCGCTCGATATGAAGTTCTTGAACGATCCCCTGCTGCACGATGGCAACACGTGTCTCTTGAGGTGTGATGTTGATGAAAATATCTTCGCTCATATATTTGAATTATTCCTGTGAGATGCGAGATTTTTTAGCGACATGCTGAGTGAGTAACTGTGTGTTTTATCTCTATTTTTTCGGATGTGCTATGTCTAAGTGAGAACGTGATGATATACGTAGCGTGTCATTTACGTAATGCTGTGAATATGCGTGTTAAGAGATGACAGTATTGTGTGACTGATTACGCTTTTACTAACGTGGAGATGTATTTAAAAAACTAAAAAATAACACCGGCTTGACGTAAGAGCGCACTTGTCTCGAATAAAGGCAAGCCCATAATGCCTGAGTGGCTACCCGAGATATGTTGAACAAACTCGGCTGCACGACCTTGAATGGCGTAGGCACCTGCTTTCCCAAAGGGTTCTCCAGAGGCAATATAGCGATGGATTTCGGCCTCTTGCAAGGGGCGTAATTGCACGGTAGATGCGCAGTATGCCGAGTAGGGCCTACCATTTTGAGCAATTAGTACCAGTGCCGTAAGCACTTGATGCGTGGAGCCTGATAAGCGTTGCAACATGGTATATGCAGTGTGTGCGTCATGTGGTTTGCCGAGAATGCTATCGTCTAGTGCGACGATGGTATCTGCACACAAAATAGGCAGTGCTGGCAAGCGCTGTTGCAATCGGCGTTGGAGCGCTGCATCTGCTTTACATCGAGCAACACGTTGTACATAAGTGTGTGCGCTTTCGTGATCATGGGCTTGTTCAAGTGCATCGGCTTCTTCTTGTGAGTCGGGAAGTAATAAAACATATTGAATGCCGATTTGCTCAAGCAAGGCTTGTCGCCTTGGGCTTTGTGAGGCGAGATAGAGGTGGGGGGTATTCATGCGCGATGGTAAGGATGGTTATGGTTGATGGACCATGCGCGAAACAGTTGCTCGGCGAGGAGAACACGAACCATGCCGTGTGGCAGGGTAAGGCTGGATAGCCGAATACGAAGTTCGCTTTTTTCTTTGATAGCTTGTGCCAAACCATCTGCGCCACCAATCACAAATGCAATCGCTTGTCCGTTCACTTGCCACTGTGCAAGGCGTGCGGCCAGTTGCAGAGTTGTAATGTCTGTCCCCAGCTCGTCTAATACACTGAGACGTGCTTGAGGTGGAAGTGCTGCCTCGATGCGCGTTGCTTCGAGGGCCATCATTTGCGTTGTAGTTTTGCCGCTACTGCGTGGCTCTGGACGAATTTCTTTAAGGTGCAGTTTGAATTCGGGGGGCAGTCGTTTTGCGTAATCAGCATAAGCCGTTTCAATCCAATTGGGCATTTTGCTGCCGACTGCCAACACATGCAGTTGCATAAAAAATTAGCTGTGTAATGCGCGTTTACGCGCGGGCGTTGTTTTTTTTGCGGCGGGTGTTTTTGTGGATATTTTTTTGGTGGTGGGTGTTTTTTTCGTCACGCTTGTTTTTTTGGCAGAGGTTGTTTTAGCAGGCGCTGCTTTTTTTCGGGCGGGTTTTTCGGGGTTTACCGTTTTCTTGGCGACAGGCGCATCGGATGTGGGTTCGCTGTCTTCTTCTTGCGCAAAGCGTGCTGATTTTTTATTTTGGTTAAGGGTGACGGTGATGGGCTTATCTCCCCATATTTCTTCTAGCCGGTAGTAAGCACGAATCATCGGTTGCATGATATGCACAATGACATCACCGCAGTCAACGAGTACCCACTCGCCGGTATCTAATCCTTCCATTGAAATGACGTCACCCCCTGCTGTTTTTACGCGCTCGCGTACCGACATCGCGAGTCCGCGCGTTTGCCTGTTAGAGGTGCCGCTGGCAACGATGACTCTATCGAATAAGCTGGTGAGGTGTCGGGTGTCAAATACCATGATGTCTTGGGCTTTGACATCTTCAAGCGCATCGATGATGGTGAGTTGTAATGTACGAATATCCATGGGGCATTAATCAGAAGGTAAATAGAGGTGATGTTGATAAATGTATTGCAGCACGCTCGGGGTTAGCCAAGCATTGAAGGCATGCAGATCTATTTGTGGCTTGGCAAGCAGAGTACGCAATACGGTAGAGGACAGATTGATTGCT
>JADYYQ010000175.1 GCA_020853585.1 Ottowia sp. | reverse complement strand
CACAAATCGAAGCGGTGTTTACGCAACTTCAAACGCGTTGGCCGCAGTTGGATGGCATTGTCCATGCAATTGGTTTTGCCCCGCGTGAAGCGATTGCGGGTGATTTTCTTGAGGGTTTGTCACGCGAAGCATTTCGTGTGGCGCATGATATCTCCGCTTACAGTTTTCCTGCTTTGGCCAAGGCGGCGATGCCGATGCTTTCATCAAAGGCGGCTTTACTGACATTAAGCTATTTAGGGTCATTAAAAGTTGTGCCTAACTACAATACGATGGGATTGGCGAAGGCATCACTTGAAGCGAGCGTGCGTTATTTGGCTGAAAATTTAGGGCCAAAAGGTATCCGGGTGAATGCAATTTCCGCGGGTCCCATCAAGACGCTCGCGGCATCGGGTATTAAAGGGTTTGGGAAAATTCTCGATTATGTTGAACAGAACGCGCCTTTACGACGCAATGTGACGCTGGCCGATGTAGGTAATGCCGCCGCTTTTTTGTTGTCTGATTTGGCGAACGGGGTGACCGGAGAGATCATGTACGTCGATGGCGGTTTTTCTCACGTGGTCGGTGGTATTGGCGATTAACATATCTATGCGGCGTTTGCATTGCGCTGCGTTTTATCTGCGATAAGACTAGAAAAAAATAATGTGCCTGTTATAATCGCCCGCTGTTTTGGGGTTAGCCGGTGTAGCTCAGTTGGTAGAGCAGTTCATTCGTAATGAAAAGGTCGGCGGTTCGATTCCGTCCACCGGCACCACTTTGTATTTGTATTTTTCAACATATCTCAAACCTTCTTATTTTCTCGGCAAGGTGATTGCATTAAAAGCCCGCCTTAGCTAAATATGTGCGTAGAGAAAAAGACTGACAGCTTTATTGGTTTATACATGGCTGGCAGAAAGAGCATCTGTTTAGCCAGGGGAGCATTTTTCATTTAATGGAGCCAGATATCAATCAAGAAATCTATGGCTTGCCCGAGTATCTCTCTGCCCTGAAGTCAGCTTGGTTAAATGAATCTGCCACTTTATTTCGCTATCGCTATTACCAAAATGGGAGCCATGCAGGTTTTATTTTGTATATGAATGTTCTCGCACAAAGCCAAGAAGATATCGATAAATTACGTGAAGCATTAAAAGCTCGAAAAGATCAGGAAACTTTAGAAATCTATTTATGTACGCGCCGGGTGGGGAAAAAGATGGTCTGCAATTAATTCCTATTTTTGATGTTGCCGCCAAAGATGCGTTCTGGAATATTAAAAATATCACCCGCGATGATTAACTCTCCGCGCATCGCGTACCACCACAGTTAATGGGTGGGATCCCCAATAATACCGGTGGTTTTGGCGATGTCGCAAAAGCCGCTCAGGTCTTTGCGCTTAATGAAGTCAAGCTTCTGCAAGATCGCTTAACGGAATTGAAGGATTGGTTGGGGGAGGAGGTGGTGAGGTTTCAGTCGTATGCGCTGGAGAATACGTAAAGCTAAATATCAAAGTATTGAGCAAAAAAATTTACTCAAATGAGGTAATTTAACCTGCATGATGACGACATACTTTCATTCTATTTTTTCTTCAAGAATAGAAAACATCCCCCTTCCTAGGGGAATAGATAGTTCATTTATTCCAATTTCAGAGAAAAATATTTTCTCAATAATCCTAAAACTTTTTAGGATAGGATCATCCAATAGATCGGATGGCGGAAATATCAATTTATGGATAGCGTCATGCCGCGAGTCCGTAAGTTTCTTTATTAAACATGCATCTCTACCGCTATATTGATATTTTCCTAATAAATTTTCATAGCGCTGCTTCTTATCTTTTACGCAGGGAAAAACACTTTCAGCAAGCCATTCAAAAATACTCCGTAAAAAAATGGCTGAATGCATTGCTAAACCCATTTTGTGATATACCGCAGCCCTATAAAAAATTCCGAGAATATAAAGTGCCCGCCCCTTCTCTAAATTAGCTAATTTGTTAAGAATAGCTGCTGTTGCTTCAAATATTTTTTCGCGGTTAAGATTACTGAAAGTAGATGTCTCTTGTATTTCTTTTAAGCGAATTTTACATAGCTTTTGGTAGTGCGCAGAAGAAAAATTTGAGCTTGTCCTCATTTCCACTAACGCTTCTAAATCACTGGTCTCTCGCGAGCAAACAATAAAGTTATCTATAAAGTCCATATCCATCGTATGGGATTGTCTACTCTCTCTTTGAGTTGCTCCTCTAAGGCACGCGAGCAAAGCATGTACAACTTCTACTCTTTTGTTATGGATTGCAAATATCTCTCCGTAGTTTGAGTCTTCCTGTTTTATAGGAGCGCCAATTGAGCAGTCTCGAAAATCAAGCACATAATAACCATCAGAACGAATTTTTAGATTTAATCCATTCGCCAATTTTTCCTCATAAAAATAATAGTTATAACCTGGATCTTCAAGTTTTTTCCAAAAGCCATGTAAATCATAAATGGCAAGGCAAGATTGGATATATCTAGGTTTTTGCGGTTCCCTTGAATCTTTGGTCACTATAGTCTCCTTAAATGAGGCACTGTGCCTACGCGCCTCCCCCCCTGCGCACGCACTCGTAATCCCGCCACGCCCCCGCACTTAATCTAGTAAAAATTATGCACTTGTGCGTAAGCTCTGAGTCAAGCTAATACAGATCATAAGAGGAAAATAGCCACGCAAAAACCTAACCAATAACGGCAAGGTCTCCTGTTTGACAGCGTTTTCGGCTCAAATTAATTACAAATGAAATGCTTGGTTCCTGGTTTATTCAAAATCAATAGGGTGAGGGAGATGTGATCGCCCGCAATCGACTCATTGTTGTCATTCAACAAGTGGCTAAGCTGTTGTTTAACGACTAAATGGATCAGCGTGAAGCCTCTAGATCAATTGGATGTTGGAGCGGTTCATGTGACTTTCTGCTCGTTCTCTGGGAAATAAAGAGCGCGCATCTTCTCGACGTATTGAACCAGATTTTTGTGCGCTTGGGCTGCTGTACGCAGAGGCATTTCAAAATGCGAGCACAGTACGCCAGCCATGAAAGCAAAGAGGGTGGCATCAACACCACATGGTTTAGCACCCATAAGATAGGGTTTGTCGGCCAAAATCGCTGCGAGTGAATCGAAGGTTTTCGAGGCAATCAAAAGCTGTTCATTTGGCGTATGGCGCCCCATTCCATGAGCATGTAGATTTTGCCTAACTTTGCGTCGCACTAATGTTTCAACAACAGGCCGTATCGGCCATGGAATTTTCCGGAAGAAAATTGCGGGTCCGTGGACAAAGTTATGGTCATCAAGCCAGCGCCATTGCACCGATGCCCAATATAAATTGTCTTCCAGTAGTTTTTCTATGGCCCACGCGACGCCGCGTTCTTCGGGAGATAGGCCGCTGTCGAAGTCGAATCCATATTTCTGTTCGATGTGCCACCGAATGAAGGTCGAATCTGGCACGACTTCGCCCTCATCTTCGATATAGGGTAACTTTCCTTTCGGTGCTTTCCGAAATCCCGTTGGATCTTTGCGATAGGGTAGGTCGGCCAGCTTCAAAAGCATCTCGGCTTTTGTCACGAATGGGCTTGGGTCAGGCAATCCGAAGGCCGGTCCAAAAGAGTACAGTGTGATCATCTCTTGTAATGTCTATTGAAATAATATTGTGGTTAAGATACGTATTTTTTTCGACTTAACACTCAAGCTGACAGCAAAACCGCTTTGAATCTAGGGTTGGCAACAATCGCTGATTGATAAGCTTAATAAAGAACCGTGAAATAGGGCAAGCGAAGATGACGCCACAAGCGGACTATCCTGCCATGGAAAAGTTGTCAGAGCAATACCGAATACAGGGGGCGGGTGACCGTCCAGATTCAGAAAAAATCACAATATCCATCTCAAGCCTACGCGCTGTGGTGGAACCCGCCATCGCAGGTATCAAGCTTCTTTTGTGTTGCCAGATTATTTCGTCGCGTGTTAAGTGAGGTAGCCGTGCATTTAAGCGCATCTTGCATTCAACGTGTAACCTTAGCTTTAACTATTTAATATACGGGTTTTGTTAGTTGATATTGTCAACGTTATCGTGCCGCGGTCATGTGGCTAGTGGCGTTAAAGATCGGTTTGAAAGATAAATATGAATGAAGTAAATAAAAAAATGCCTTGGCGCAACCGCATTTATACAATCATTTTTGAGGCGGATACCCATGCAGGGCGTCGGTTTGATCAATTGCTTATTTTCTCGATACTGCTTAGCTTGGTTGTCGTAACCTTAGACAGTATTGATCCTATTTCTCTGAAATATCACCGTACTCTGACCGCTTT
>JADYYQ010000174.1 GCA_020853585.1 Ottowia sp. | reverse complement strand
TAGTTTTTTATTTTTAAGCATAAGAAGGCTGCGGCAGATACGTTTGCGGGTTTCATGCGGCATGATGACATCATCAATATAGCCCCGATGGCCAGCAACAAATGGATTAGCAAATTTGTCCCGATAAATTTGTTCGCGCTGCGCTAATTTTTCTGGGTCATTTTTTTCTTCGCGGAAAATAATTTCGACCGCACCTTTCGGCCCCATAACGGCAATTTCGGCGCTGGGCCAAGCGAAATTAACATCCCCTCGTAAGTGCTTTGATGCCATCACATCGTAAGCGCCGCCGTATGCTTTGCGTGTGATCACTGTGACTTTAGGGGTGGTACATTCGGCGTAGGCGTATAAAAGTTTGGCGCCATGTTTGATAATGCCGCCGTACTCTTGCGCTGTGCCTGGCATAAATCCAGGTACGTCGACAAAGGTGATGATAGGGATATGAAATGCATCACAAAAACGCACAAAGCGTGCCGCTTTAATGGCGCTTTTAATGTCTAGGCAGCCGGCGAGTACCAGGGGTTGATTCGCTACAATGCCCACCGATTCGCCACCCATTCGAGCAAATCCTATCAATATATTTTTTGCATAGTCCGCTTGTAGCTCAAAAAAATCGCCTTCATCCACTGTTTTTATAATTAACTCTTGCATGTCATAGGGCTTGTTCGCTGCATCTGGCACTAATGTGTCAAGTGAATAATCGAGTCGTGCAGTGGAATCGCTGGTTGGGTAGTAGGGCGTTTTCTCGCGGTTGCTTAAAGGTAAGTAATTAAAAAAACGGCGCAGCATTAATAACGCATCGACGTCATTATCAAAGGCGCCATCCGCTACGCCTGAGCGGCTCGTGTGCATCATGGCACCACCTAGTTCTTGTGCGGTGACGATTTCATGGGTAACAGTTTTCACCACATCGGGCCCTGTTACAAACATATAGGAGCTATCTTTAACCATAAAAATAAAGTCAGTGATCGCTGGTGAATAGACGGCGCCGCCGGCACAGGGTCCCATAATCATTGATATTTGTGGTACCACGCCAGATGCCATGACATTACGTTGAAAAACTTCGGCATAGCCGCCTAAGGACGCGATGCCTTCTTGAATACGGGCCCCGCCTGAATCGCTTAAACCGATAATGGGAGCGCCTACTTTGATCGCACAGTCCATGACTTTACAAATTTTTTCTGCATGGGCTTCGGACAACGAGCCTCCGAATACGGTGAAGTCTTGCGAAAAAACAAATACCAATCGGCCGCTAATGGTGCCGTATCCTGTGACGACGCCATCGCCGGGCACACGTTGGTCCTGCATACCAAAGTCAGCACAACGATGCTCAACAAACATATCCCATTCTTCAAATGAGTCTTTGTCAAGCAATATGGTTAAGCGTTCGCGTGCGCTGAGTTTGCCTTTGGCATGTTGCGCAGCGAGTCGTTGCTCTCCGCCACCTTGGTATGCTTCCTCGCGCTTTTCTTCAAGTTGGCGAATGATGGTGTGCATAGTCAGACTCCGTCACATAAAATATTAACCACTCTAGCGCAATTTTTTGTGGAATATGAATGTTGCGTAGATTATTTTAATGAAAAAACAATCTGGCTTTGATGCGGCCTGGGTCTTATAAAAGATATTTTTTGATAAAAGAATGTTCTCTAAGAAAAGAGAAGAAGGACGAGCCCGGCCCTCGGCACTAGTGGAAACAGTTGTGGCTGCTTCGTTCCCGACCTGACCAGGTTGACCGCCCTACCATGCGAGGAGGCCCGTCCGCCGCCATTGTAACCGAGGGAGCGTGGCAATAGTCATGTCTTAACAGGGGATAGGAAAAAAATATTTTAGAAATAGCGCCAAAAGAAGCGGTATATCTTGATTGCTGGGTGGCAGGTATTCAATGGAAGATGCTGCTGAAATATTTTTATATCTGCTCGGGTGCGATGTGTGAGTAGTGCTCCGGACTATTTGCTCGATATATTTTGTTGTTGCGTTAATTTAGCACGCAGCGCAGGCAGTTGTAATAGCAAAGCTTGTTCCCCCGCATTCATAGCGCGATCACGTAGCTGAAAATCATTGCTTCGCACCATTGATAAATCGGGTCGTATAACGATATCGGCTTGTGCGAGCTCATATTGATTAATGGTTTGACCCATGATGGCCGTTGTTTGTAGCAGTGCGCCCAGTAAGCCATTGGCTTCGAATGAGGAAGGTTCAGCAGATACATTGACTGCAATGACAAAATTTGCGCCCATGGCGCGCGCAAAATGAACCGGCACGGGCGCGACTAAGCCTCCGTCTACATAGTCGCGTCCTGCGATGGTAACGGGTTGAAATATTCCGGGAATACTAGACGAGGCACGTACCGCTTGCCCGGTATTGCCATACCGAAATAAGACAGCTCTGCCTGTTTGTAAGTCGGTCGCCACAATACCCAAGGGTTTTGTCATTTGTTCGATCGGGCGTTGTGCCAGTAGGCGGTTGACATAGTTTTGTAATGCTTCGCCTTTGATAACGCCGCCAAACCGCGTGCGAAAAGAAAGTGCCCAGTCAGCAATATCTTCTTCTTTCATTTGCTCGGCAATTTCCCACAGTGCTTTACCAGAAAGGCCTGATGCATAGAGCGCAGCGACAACACTCCCTGCACTTGATCCGACAACCATATGGATAGGAATCCCTTGTGCTTCAAGCGCTTTAATGACCCCGATATGCGCAAATCCACGCGCAGCGCCCCCCCCTAATACAAGCGCAATAGTGGGCGTACGATTAGGTGCAGACAACTGAGTATCGCTGGTTACAACTAAGGGAGCGACTGGTGTGCCTGTTTTTGTTGATGTGCATCCTAGCAATGCTATGTGGACAACACAGCATAGTAGAAGCGCCTTATTTTTTATCATTTTTGTAAATAACAAGATAGGTAGAAAAAAGGACAAGTGCGCAGCCGGCCAACATGGTGAGCGTGATGATTTCATGCAAAAACAAGGCACCCCATAGCATGCTAAATAGCGGTACGAGTAAAGTGACGGAGAGTGTTTTGGTCGGTCCCACTTGTTGAGCAAGCTGATAAAACAATATATAAGCTAAGGCGCTGCATAGCAGACTTAATCCCAGTGCGTTCAATGCTAAGGTGGCAATGCCAAATATTTGTAACGATTCCCAGGTGGGTAAATTAAATAATGTGAGCGGTAAGAAAAAAATACCGGCTAAGAGATGGCTGCCACAGGCAATCGATATCGGTTGTGCATTCGCCATATATTTTTTGATATAGATGCTGGCGAGGCCATAACAGATCGCGGCACCTATACACGCCCCAATGGCGAGATAAAAATGCGAAGACACAGCGATACTGCTGTCGTGCTGGCTCACAATGGCCACACCGCAAATACCAAGAACAATGCCTAAAAGTTTGCGGGGTGTAATCGCGTCGCTTAACCAGATCGCAGCAAAAAGCGTACCAAATAAGGGTGTGCTCGCATTAATAATCGCGGAGTAGCTTGCCGGTAAATAGCGCGCTGCATAGCTAAAGAGAAGTGAGGGCATGCCGGTCGTTAATAAACCTGAGATCAGGTAGTGCCGCCACCAATCGCGCCACTGCATATCAACACGCCTTAATGTCAACCATGCTAATAGCATTAACCCTGCTCCTAGCGCGCGCAGAGCTGGTTAATGCGGGGCCGAGCACGGGTGCTAAGACACGCATAAAAATAAAAGAGCTGCCCCAGATGGCAGCCAGGCATATAAGTTGTAGCCAGTGGCGTTTTGACATAAAAAACCTCAAAAATGAGGTTTGGATCATAACCGAGGCGATCTACTTTTATTAAAAAAAGCCCGTAGGTAGGGCGATTTTTTGGAACGTGCGTTAAGTTATTTATCTTCGATATATGGGCACATGATTGTATTGAAGATGACGGATTTATCTTTTTCTGTGCATAGAAAATACAACTGATTAGGTATATTTGATGGGCATCGCTGATCTTTTGAATATATTTTGGTAATAAAAAGAGCGCTTATAGTTTTCCTGTTTTTTAAAAATGTATTTATATTTGCAATATGTATGTGGAACCACCATGATTGTTCAGACTACTTAGTAATAGCTCGGTATTTATTTTTCTCTTATTGCTTTGCGTGTTTGTTGTATTACATGTTTTGTCGGGATGATATTGCCCTTAAAAGTAAATCTCTATTTTGTGATGGAGATGAAAATAAATACGGTTTGTATTGGCAGGATAATGTGTTTATGTATCTTGAATATGTATCTTGAATGTTTTGCCAGATATTATTTTGGTTGTGAGCTTGATTGGTTGATTGCGCAGCGCTCGTGATTTGTGGGCAAAGGCGATGGTTCAGCAAGCGTGAGATAGCGCGATCAAAGTCCATGTGATCGTGTTGTGCGCGTGATAACACGTATGTTGTGTCGATGCTTTTGAGTAAGGGGGGCGTGTGGTCGCGGCATTTGCTATGTAGCGTTAGGCGAAGCGCTGTGTGTGAATGCGTTAGCAAAGGAGTATTGGGCTTACGCTTTTTTCTCAAGAATAGGAATGAGGTGAATAATTTCGGCTCTACCCTTTGGCGCTATGGTGTGTTTCTACAAGTGCTTGTTGTAGGCACTTTATATGGCTGCGTGGCCCTGCCTCCTATGGATACGCCGCCTAAATTGGCGCAAGCAAAATCAACTGATTTTGTGAAGACCGGGGAAGTAGCATGGCCCCCTGCTCGCTGGTGGCGTTCGTTCTATGATGCACAGCTTGATACTTTAATTGCACGTGCTTTAGCGAATGCGCCCAATATGGCGGTTGCACAAGCGCGCGTCGAGCGTGCGGCATCGCTTAGTTTTGCCATTAAGGCAGAGAGCGGTGTCAATGTGGCGGCGAATGGACAAATTTCGCGACAGCTTTATTCAGCCAATTCTATTTATCCGCCTCCTTTGGGCGGGTCGTATGCCACCAGTGCAAATATTGATCTTAGCCTGAGCTATGACTTTGATTTTTGGCATCGTCGTCGCAGTGCTTTTGAAGCAGCGTTAGGCCGGCATGCAGCCGCCCAGGCGGAAGCGCAAAATGCGCAGATCGTGCTTTCGACGACAGTGGCACAGGTTTATTTTCGATGGCAAATACTCAATGTACGTATTCAGTTGATGCAAGAGATTGAACATTGCCGTGATGTTTTAACGGCGATGGAAACCAAACGGGTTCAAGCCGGTATTGACGCAGCGAATACATTACACGACCTTATCGCACAGGCCGCGATTCCCTATCAAACACGTGTGCAGCTTGAGACGCAACGAGATCAAGCACGCTATCAGCTAAGATTTTTAATGGGCGATCAGCAGGATGCATTGACTCTTCAGGTGGTCACTTTACCTTTGATAAAAGACGCGGTGCCTGCTCATTTATCTATGAATTTATTGGCTCGGCGACCAGATATTGCGGCCGCGCGAGACTATGTTTACGTTTCACTTAAAGATGTGGATTCGGCACGTGCTGCCTTTTATCCGGATATCAATATCACGGCTTTTCTGGGTATTAAGAGTTTGAATCTTGATACCTTGTTGCGCTCAAGCAGTCGTGAGCAAGGTGTGACCCCCGCACTCTATTTGCCTATTTTTGATGCGGGACGGTTGCATGCTGAGTTAGCAAGTAAGCGAGCTGATGTCGCATTGGCGATTGCACAATATGACCAAGCCGTACAAAGTGCTGTGAATGAGGTAAATGACGCGATTATTCGCATCGAGGGAGCGGGACGTGAAGGGGCGGCGCTGCTTCGTCAGCAACAGGCACGGCAACACGATCTTGCGATGGCGGACCAACGTGCGCAAGCGGGCCTTATTGATCGTCGTCAGGTATTACTCAATCAGCTCAATGTATTGGCTTTGCAAGAGCAAGAATGGGTGCGTTATAGCAAAGCATTATCAGCGCAGATTGATTTAATCAAATCATTAGGTGGAGGCTATGGTGACGTCGATATGCAATAAATCTTTAGCGCTATTTTTTCTTGATCTTCTCAATCCAATGACACCATGACCATTGATCACGCTCCCTCTTTATCCCAGCCGGTCGCTGTTAGTCGTGTTTCACGACTTAAAAAACTGGCTATTGCTGCGGGTGTATTTATTACCTTGGGCGTGTTGTACGGCTTATATTATTTTTTTATCGCCCAGTATTGTGAAGAAACCGATGATGCGTATGTCAATGCCAATTTAATTTATGTAAATGCGCAGATGGGTGGCACGGTTGTTGCTTTGGGTGCAGATGAAAACCAACCTGTGAAGACTGGGCAGATGTTGGTGCGTTTAGATGCGACGGATGCAGCTGTTGCTTTGACTGATGCACAAGGTCGTTTAGGAGAAGTGGTGCGTCAGGTAAGACAGCAGTTTCGTTCTATCGATCAGGCAGGCGCTGTTGTTGAACAACGTAAAACTGATTTGGCGCATGCGCAAGGTGATTTGGCGCGTCGTGTGCAATTAGCTGGTGGGGAAGTGCTCTCTGTAGAAGAGCTGGCGCATGCCCATGAAGCGGCCACGGCAGCACAAAATGCCCACAATGTCGCAGAAAAACAGCTTGCTGTTGTACGTGCTTTGGTAAGTGGAACGCATGTGCCGTATCAACCGAGCGTATTGCGCGCACGCGCTGCTTATGTGCAAGCTTACTTGGCGACGCAACGTAGCGAAATTCGTTCTCCTGTCGATGGGTTTGTGGCGCGGCGTACGGTACAAGTCGGTCAGCGGATTGCGCCGGGGGCGGCATTGTTGGCAGTGGTGCCGTTGCAGAGTGCGCGGGTGGATGCAAATTATAAGGAACCGCAATTACGCTATATCCGTATCGGGCAGCCTGCCAAGGTTCGTACTGATATCTACGGCGGTCAAGTTGAATATCGTGGCAAAGTTGTTAGTATTTCGGCAGGATCGGGCGGTGCTTTTTCGCTATTACCACCTCAAAATGCGACAGGAAATTGGATCAAAGTAGTGCAGCGTGTGCCAGTGCGGATTGCTTTAGATCCCAATGACTTAGCGGCACATCCTTTGCGCGTGGGCTTGTCTGCCAACGTGGTGATTGATACTGAGCAAAGAGATGGGGCGGTGGATACCGCTTTGCCTTTACCCAATGTGGCGCTTGATACACCTGTGTTTGCTGCTTTGTTAAAGATCGCTGAGCGTCAGGCGGATGACATTATTGCGCGTCAATTGGCGCTGACAGAATGAGTACGTCTACACACGATGCAGCATCGCCTTCATCCGGCAATACGGCACCCGCTCCATTATCCGGTGCCACATTGACACTACTGACCATTGCCGTTGCTTTCTCTACGTTTATGGAAGTACTCGATATGTCGATTGCGAATGTCGCGATCCCGACCATTGCTGGAAATTTAGCGGTGAGTGCCAATAAGGGTACGTGGGTTATTTCATCGTACGGCTTGGCGGCGGCCATTATGGTGCCCTTGACAGGTTGGATTGCAAAACGATTTGGGGAAGTACGTACTTTTATTTGGTCGGTGTCGCTGTTTACGGCGGCTTCAGCGTTGTGTGGATTAGCAACCAGTTTGCCCAGCTTAGTTGCATTTCGTTTTTTACAGGGCTTGGTATCGGGCCCTATGGTTCCTTTATCGCAAACATTACTATTATCAAATTACCCGCCGGAAAAAAGAGGATTGGCAATGGCGCTGTGGTCAATGACCGTGGTGGTTGCGCCTATATTTGGGCCTTTGCTGGGGGGATACATTACGGATAATTTGTCATGGCCATGGATCTTTTATATCAATGCGCCGATTGGTATTTTTTCGGCCATCGTCACGTATATCTTGCTGCATAAACGCGAGACAGTGATCACAAAGATGCCCATTGATCGCATAGGTCTTGTGCTGATGGTATTGGGTGTGGGCAGTTTGCAGTTAATGCTAGACAACGGGAATGATTTGGATTGGTTTCACTCGCAAGCCATTGTGCTTTTGTGTATTACAGCAGTGGTGGCGCTGACTTTTCTGATAATTTGGGAATTGGACGATCCTCACCCTATCGTTGATTTGTCATTATTTAAATCACGCAATTTTCGTTTTGGTGTGATGGCCATGGCTTTGGCTTACATGTCTTTTTTCGCAATGACGGTACTGTTTCCACTTTGGTTGCAGACAGTGATGGGTTACACCCCCACTTGGGCGGGTGTCGCTACGTCTCCGGTCGGTATTTTTGCGCTGATTCTTGCACCCATTGTGGGACGCAATATTCAGCGTATTGATCTGCGTATTTTGACGACTATTGCTTATATTATTTTTTCAATCACTGCGCATTGGCTGTCTTTATTTACCTTAAATACATCGATTGATCAGGTGATTTTGCCGCGCTTGCTGCAAGGTATTGCAGTTGCGTGTTTTTTTGTGCCGATTAATCAAATTATCTTGTCAGGTATCGCTGTTGACCGTTTGGCTGCTGCTTCTGGTTTATCTAATTTTTTTCGTACCCTCTCAGGCAGTATGGGGACGGCGATTGTCGTAACGGTATGGGATCACCGTACACAAATGCATGCGGTTCGTATTGCGGAAAATTTCACGCCGCACGGTGTAGAGACGCAGCAGTATGTGGGCCAACTTGCGTCACTTGGTTTTTCAACAGAAGGGGCATATCAGCAGATACAGAGCGTGATTAACGCACAAAGTGCTATGTTGGCAACTAGTGAAATATTTTGGGCTATTTCTATTTTATTTTTGTGTTTGATTACCTTAATTTGGTTAACACGTCCTCCTTTTGGTGCGGCTAAGTCGACTGAGGCGAAAGCGGATTGATGTGTTTAGCACTGAGTGTCAAGGCGCTTGCGTATAATCTGCCGCCTTTGCATCGAAGCCTTCTTTGTATCGGGTGTGGTTTGCTTGTGCAATGATTGCTTTGTTTTTGATTAGCCCTCCACCCCCTATAAACTAATTTAGTATGACAGCGCATGTTCGCACTCGTTTTGCCCCCAGCCCGACTGGGTTTATTCACTTAGGTAATTTGCGTTCCGCACTTTATCCTTGGGCTTTTGCTCGCAAAATGGGAGGGGATTTTATTTTGCGTATCGAGGATACGGATGTAGAACGCTCCTCTCAGGAAGCGGTGGATGTCATCCTCGAGGGACTGGCTTGGTTGGGTTTGGATATTGATGAAGGCCCGATTTACCAGATGCAACGTATGGCACGCTATCGCGAAGTGATTGAACAGATGGTGCGTGATCATCATGCTTATCCATGTTATATGTCGAGCGAAGAGCTGGATGCGTTACGCGAGGCGCAGCGCATTCGCGGTGATAAGCCACGTTACGATGGCTCTTGGCGGCCAGAGCCTGGCAAAGTTTTGCCGACACCGCCGCTTGATGTACAGCCGGTTATACGCTTTCGTAATCCCATAGAGGGCAAGGTAAGTTGGGATGATGCAGTGAAAGGGCAGGTTACTATTGCCAATAGCGAACTAGATGATTTTGTGATCGCGCGGTCTGATGGCACGCCCACTTACAATTTTTGTGTGGTGGTGGATGATCTTGATATGCGTATTACGCACGTGATTCGCGGCGATGATCATGTCAATAACACGCCCCGGCAAATCAATTTACTCCATGCTTTAGGCGGTATCCCACCCGTGTATGCGCATTTGCCTACTGTGCTAAATGAGCAAGGTGAGAAAATGAGTAAGCGCTATGGTGCAATGAGTGTGCGTGATTACCAAGAGGCTGGTTATTTACCTGAGGCGATCATGAATTATTTGGCGCGTTTAGGCTGGGCACATGGCGATGCAGAAGTATTTGATCGAGATCAATTTGTGGCCTGGTTTGATCTTGCACATTTAGGAAAATCCGCAGCACAACACAATCCTGAGAAATTAGCTTGGTTAAATAATCACTATTTAAAACAAGCCGATGATACGCGTTTGGCCCAGTTGGTTACCCCACATATCGTAAAGTTAGGTGCTGATTTAGCTCAAGGGCCCGCGCTATCTTTAGTGGTTGCTTTATTTAAAGAGCGTGCGCAAACGGTAGTCGATATTGCACGTGATGCTTTGTTGTTTTATCGAGAGCCGGTGATTGATCCTGTGCTAGTGCAAGCGCATTTACCCAATACAATTTTGCCGGCGATCACGCAGCTTAAGAGCAAATTAAGTGAATGTGATTGGGAACGACCTGCGATTGCTGCTGCATTTAAAGAGGTACTGGTAGCACATAATATTAAAATGCCCGCGCTCGCTATGCCGGTGCGTTTACTTGTATGCGGCCAATTGCAAACACCCGCGATTGATGCCGTCCTGGCGTTGTTTGCTCGCAGCACGGTGCTATCTCGGCTTGCGCTTGCAGCATAGTACGCTTGCATTTTATAGCCAATATATCCCGTTCTGATTACAGATTGTTTAGAGAGATAAAGTATGCGAGAACATTTTTTAAGCCATTTACAGCAGACCGTTGAACAAATTCGTGCGGATGGTTTTTTTAAGGCCGAGCGCATTATTACCAGTCCGCAAGCGGCACATATTCGCTTAGCATCAGGACAACATGTACTTAATTTTTGTGCCAATAATTATCTCGGCCTGGCGGATGACGCACGTTTAATTGAGGCTGCACAGCAGGGTTTAACCGATTATGGTTTTGGTTTGGCTTCTGTACGATTTATCTGTGGCACTCAAGCGGTTCACAAGCAGTTAGAAAATGCGTTATCCGCTTTTTTGGGTACAGAAGATACGATTATTTATGGTAGTTGTTTTGATG
>JADYYQ010000173.1 GCA_020853585.1 Ottowia sp. | reverse complement strand
CGCGAGCGCGGGGGCGTGGATATGTCTTCTTGAGTGGGGTCTGTTGGTGTATCGGAGATAGGTTCGATGCGATCAATGGGTTTGATCAATGGCAAATAGTAGGCACCACTGCTTTGTGTGTCGGTTACTGTGGTGTCTTGTTGAATATAGGGAGCGATAGCAGCGCATTGAGATGCGGGTAAGAACACGGCATTGACCCAGTTCAACACAGCTTGGCTATTGCGTCGTGTACGGGCTGTGCGCAATGTGCACGCGTCAAAGTGGGCGACAAGATATTCGCGTGCTTGTGAGAAAAGCCGCGCATCGGCGCGACGAAAACGATAAATGGATTGTTTAGGATCTCCGACTAAAAAAATACGAGGTGCTTCATCGGGGGTGCTATAGCCCTCTAACCATCCTAATAAAATGCGCCATTGCAAAGGATTGGTATCTTGAAATTCATCTAACAGTATATGACGGTAGCGCGCATCCAAACGCATTTGTAGATAGGCTGCGGTCTCGGGATTACCTAATAAACGAGCGGCTTGCCATTCAAGATCGGTGAAATCAATTGCAAGTTGTTTTGTTTTATAGATTTGGTAGCGGGAAATCAACTCGGAGGTGAGCGTAAATAATGCGCGATTAATGCGCAGCGCACGTACTTCTTCTCGCGCGTTTGCAATATGGGTGAGCTGCTCGCATATCTCGGTGTGTTGGTATAGCAATGTATCAAGTTGTGCATCAGAGAGGGCGGTGCTTAATGCTTTACTTGGTTTGACAACGCGTTCTTTATCAGTGCTCGTAAAAAAAGCATGCCAAAGCGCATCAAATCCCGTGTTGATTTGTATTTGTTTATTGCCGGCGATAGCTTGGCATGCACTGAGTGCCTGCTCAATGGTGCATGCGCGATCGCATTCTCGTTTGCCTCCTTTGCCTAATAGATGGGCGACCGACAATATGTTTGTATATAAGTGATCTATTTGCTCGGATGTGATTGTCGATATCTCGTTATTTGTTTCCTGGTCGCTTGCTTCGGGTGGTAAGCCCAATGTACGCGCAAGGGTGATGAGTAAACTTTGTGCAAAGTCGGGTGCATGAATAGGTTGTGTATGTTCTTGCGCATCATCCGACATGAGATTGTCATGGCCGTGCGCAAACGCCCAGCATTGGGCGCGGTGAGAGAACAGCGTGCGTACCAGTGCTTGCGTATTAAATTCACCTAATTCATTAAGTAGTAGTTCATAGGCTTGGCGATGAGTGTGCATCGCGCGCTCTCCTAGGCTTCGCCAAAAGGGCGCCCAGGCTTCTTCTTGCATGCGCGTGGCGTCTTCACGTAAATTTTGTCCGGGGGGAATGCCGCTTGATAAAGGCGCAGCGCGCAGCAAGCGACTAAACCAACCGTGAAATGTTTCGATAGAGAGAGGGACGGATAACACGCGTAAATAAAGCGTGCGTGCCTGGGGTAACTGCATACGGGCATCGGGTTCGCTCAGCCCACGTTGTACTAATGCTTGTATCACCTCTTCTTCAGAATCCATCGCGAGGGCGTGCAGTACCGCCAACAAACGGGTACGCATTTCTGCTGCTGCTTTGCGGGTAAAGGTAATGGCTAGTAATTGATGTGGCGCGACGCCTGCTAAAAGCAATCTAACCATTCTTGCTACTAAGAGCCATGTTTTGCCACTGCCAGCACACGCCTCGACTACCACTGATCGATCGGGATCACATGCTAAAGCGGTAAATGTTTTTTCGTTAATGGTTTGCTCTTGTGCAAAATAAGCGCCATCTTGAGGGGGGAGGTTTGCCGATAGATTCACGTTGTTGTACGCATAGAGGTGGAAGGTGTCATTTAGGTTAGGCCACTTGGGTTGGTTTTTACTCTACCAAAAATAGAGTGACGCGTGATAGGCAAGGGGCGGATATATATTTTTGCTGCTAGATTATTAGCTGGGGGATATAACTTTGGCGCACTGATAGAGCACGTGGAATGGGACCATTTATGGGCTTTCCCAGTAACCTTTGCGGCATAAACCACGCGCTTGGCAAAAACGGCATGTTTTTTCTTCACCGCTTGCCGGTAATCCGGCACCTGCAAAGAGCGCAGAAAAATCTTCTTGGATATGTATAGAGAGTGTATGTGCGAGCGTTTGTATATTAGGTACATCAATCATCCCCAGCCGTTTACCATCTAATGCTATCCAGCCCGCTTCGGTGATTTCACTATCTACGCAAGAGATAGGCAACGATGAGGTCATGTTGTGCCCAGTGATGTGCGTTGTTTGCGCGGACATTATTTGCGTAGAAATGGGGACATCTACCTCACCGGTGTGTTGTGATGGACTGTGAGATGCGATAGGAATTGCACTTGCGTGATTATTTTTTGTTATAGCGGATGTGGGTTGCTTTGCTGTTGCAAGCGTTTCCTGAGAATTATTTTGTGTATACAGTTGGAGTAGCAGCGCGTAGAACGGTAGTTGGATATCGTCATTGATCACTTTACGTTTAGCTTGTAAGCGCGGCCAGCTTTGTACTTTGTAATCAAGTACGGCGAGTCCCTGCTCTGGATGATGATCAATACGATCAATACGTCCTTTTATTGTTAGGCCCAGGGCGGGATAGGTGTATTGCAAGGCGACTTCGCCAGCCTGCCAATGCCAGCCCTCAGCAGTTCGTTGCGTTTGCCAATTGAGATAATCAGGAATCAATGTTTGCCAGCGTTGCCAATAAGATAATGCGCGCCCATCGTGACGAATTTTTTCGTTAAATACGCTTTCTGACAGCATGGCGAGTGATTGCGTAGGGGGACACTCTTGGTGGTAGCGGTACAAAATATCATGCAACCATAGTCCGACATCACGTTTTTCGAGGGTGTTATCTAATTCGTCTAATGGGTTAAGTGCAAGTACAGTGTGTGCGAAAAACTGATAGGGGCAGCGACGTAATGCGTTATAGCTGTGTGCGCTTAAATGGGTTGGATAATAATGTGCTGCCACGCTTGGGACGGGCATGGTGCTTGGTTGAGCGGTAGTATGTTGTGCGGTGATTTGATATTTTTTATGTATGTCTGGGTTGCTGAGCTGTACGTGCTGAGATAGGCGAATAAGCCAAGGTGATAAAGATTGTGATTCACCTGCTTTACTTTGATTTTGCCAACTAAAACTGATGTGCGGATGCGTTAATAATAGCTCGGCTAAGTCGCGCATTTGTTGGCGTTGACTATCGCGCTGATCAGGTAAACCCAGCTCTTTGCGTAAGGTGCAAGAAAAAAAGAGCGTTTCTTGTTGTGTGGCAGGTAGCTGGCGCTCATCGCATCCCACCATAAGGATTGCATCAAAGCAGCGCATACGCGCCCCGTTAAGAGGTAAAAATGTGACGCACCCTTCTGTTGCGGGTGCAATTTCACGAAAAACAGCATTTTCGATATGTAATGCGAGCAGCGCACGAAACTCAGTAAGGGATAAGCATGTTGTGTGTACTTCTCCCATGTCATCCGATAATTTTTGCAAGGTCGCCAAAAGCTGTACACCGGCGATATCGCGCATTAAGAGCGTACGCATACCCAGTCCATCCAAGGTGTCCTCCAGTAATCGACACCATTGGTATAAGGTGTGTTCGTCGACTAGCCAGCGTAGGGTATAGCTTTCGAGTAATTGGAGAAGGCTATGTAATTGCGTAAGGGTGTCGCAATCAGCGTGCTTGTGTACATGATGGAGGGCGTTGTGCATAGCCGACCATCCGGCTTCAATTTGATCTCGTCTTATTACTTGTTCGAGTAATGCGACTTCTTGTTCTCGTGTGTTTCGCTCGGCTAATACAAACGGACTTTTAAGCCAATCGAGTAGCGCTGCACTTGCAGGAATATGTTTGCGTGGCTGATCTAATAAATCAAACCAGCGCATTAAGGTGGCTGCGGCGCGTGTGGTGGACAGCTTCCATCCTGTTTCATCGCGCACCGGTATATTTGCGCGTGCGAGTAAGGCGCGAATACGTCGTGCAACGATACGATCTTGCGCAACGAGGGCGAGTTTGCGCGCGCCTTGCTGTATTTTTTCTACAAAAAAAGTAGCTGCATGGACAGCTTCATCTTCAAAGCGTGGGCAATTAATTAATTGAAAATGTGGCAACGTCGTAGTGGTATGAGGATCGTTTATGGCAAGTGGATGTTCGCGGCCTTGTAATTCTGGCCATATCGCTAATAGCTCTTGTGCTTGTGGCAGTTGCCAGTCATAACGAATATTGGCTACGCTGACATACGTACGGGCAACATCTAAAAAAGCGGCTTCAAGTGGATTGGGATCGACACAGCTAATCCAGATAAGTGGGCCATCGTGTTGCGCTAAGCGTTGCAGTTGGCGCCAACGTATAACAACGGGATCACGGGTGCTGGTGAGCATGCGCCAAAATACCAGTAGGAGTTGCGCTTCTTCTCCGACAATACGCTGATGTAAATGCGCATACGCACGCTCTAAAGCTCGTTCTAGCAAACTAGCGAATTGCGTTTGAGCGACTTCATTTTTTTTGTCAAAATAGGGCAGCCAGATCGCACTTAACTCATCGCATAAACCAAGTAAAGTATGGGCTAATCCCCATAAAGTATTTTCACTGCCCGCGCCAAATAATTGACGTAGCCAACTTTGCTGTTTGAGCGCTTGTTGCACATGTAGTAAACGTTCAAGTTGGCTGTGCGCGCGTGGCGTGTCGGGTAAAGGGGGCAAATCAAGCAGCCAGTTTTCTAGTGTGGTGACGCGTGGCAGTAAACAAGCCCCAAGTTGCCGCTGCATCGCGCGTCTAATGGGCATAATTTGCGATGCGGTAGGCACGACAACAATTGCTTGGTCAGCACACAGTAAGGGTAAAACCTGCGTTATCGCGCGATCAAGAAACGATGCGCTAGGACTCAGAGAAATCGTTGACATAGGTCAGTTTTATGAGGGTGGTAAATATGTTGCTGGGTTAAAGCGCGTAGGTGTTGGTAATATATCGGAAATTTTATACAGAGGACTGATGCATGAGTAACTTAACCGATGTAGTGATCAAGTATGTCAGCGATACGAGTTTTGAGAGCGATGTGCTGAAATCTGATAAGCCAATATTGCTTGATTTCTGGGCAGAGTGGTGTGGCCCATGCAAGATGATTGCGCCGATTCTTGAAGAGATTGCGAAAGATTACAGTGGTCGCTTGCATATTGCTAAATTGAATGTGGAAGAAAACCAAGTGATCCCGGCTAAATTTTCTGTGCGTGGTATTCCGACTTTAATTTTATTTAAGAACGGTGCGGTTGTTGCTCAGAAAGTCGGCGCGCTTTCCAAATCAGAGTTAACAGCCTTTCTTGATAGCCATCTTTAATATGGAAAAGAGGGGGGTGCAATTAAGAAAGTGTCGTTTTTGGGTTGCACCCACTTCTTTTGCGATTTGCTATATGAGTTACGTCGTGCTTTATGCTAGACTGCGCGTCATTGTCTTAAGCATTTATCAGACCAGTCGCTTTTTATCTCCAACGTAGTTTCTGCAATCATCCTCCACTGACTTCCATTTCGCTTGCGAACACACGCAGCATTAGTCACTAACCACCCTAATATCACCTTCATGCATTTAACTGAACTTAAATCACAACACGTATCGCAACTACTTGAAATGGCCGCTGGCCTAGAAATAGATAACGCTCAGCGTATGCGAAAGCAAGAGCTTATGTTTGCGATCTTAAAGCGCCGCGCCAAAGCGGGTGAGACGATTTTTGGCGATGGCGCACTCGAAGTGTTGCCTGATGGGTTTGGTTTCTTACGATCCCCCGAAACGTCTTATTTGGCGAGTCCTGACGATATTTATATTAGTCCGAGTCAAATTCGCCGCTTTAATTTACATACCGGCGATACGATTGAGGGTGAGGTACGTACTCCGAAGGATGGAGAACGTTATTTTGCTTTGGTCAAGGTTGATAAAGTTAATGGGCTGCCTCCTGAAGCGGTAAAAAACCGCATCATGTTTGAAAATTTAACGCCGCTCCATCCTAACTGTCCGCTGCCGCTGGATCGCGATATTCGTGCTGAAGAAAATATTACGGGACGTATCATCGATGTTTTTGCCCCTATTGGATATGGTCAACGGGGCTTGCTCGTGGCTTCACCCAAGTCAGGTAAGACCGTCATGTTGCAACATATTGCGCATGCGATTACAGCAAATCACCCGGATGCCGTGTTATTTGTTTTGTTAATCGATGAGCGCCCCGAAGAGGTCACTGAGATGCAGCGCTCGGTGCGCGGTGAAGTGATTGCTTCGACTTTTGATGAACCTCCTACGCGACATGTACAGGTCGCAGAGATGGTGATCGAAAAGGCAAAACGCTTAGTTGAGATGAAAAAAAATGTGGTGATCTTGCTTGACTCCATTACGCGTTTAGGCCGTGCTTACAATACGGTGGTCCCTTCTTCCGGAAAAGTGCTGACAGGCGGGGTAGATGCAAATGCGTTACAGCGCCCCAAGCGTTTTTTTGGTGCTGCACGTAATTTAGAAGAAGGCGGGTCGTTGACGATCATTGCAACAGCGCTGATCGAAACGGGTAGCCGTATGGATGATGTGATTTACGAAGAGTTCAAGGGAACGGGCAATATGGAAGTTCATCTTGAACGCCGTCTAGCAGAAAAACGCATGTATCCCGCCATTAACTTGAATAAATCAGGCACCCGCCGAGAAGAGCTGCTTATTAAACCGGATACCTTACAAAAGGTGTGGGTGTTACGTAAATTTATCTCTGATATGGATGATGTGGAGGGGATGGACTTTATTCTTGATAAGATGAAGTCAACCAAGAATAACGCTGAGTTTTTTGATTTAATGCGCAAAGGAAGCTAATTCCACAGGTAAATCGCTGTTTTAGCTGTCTGCTGCTATAATCGCGCGCTTAGTTAGTAAAACGAGAAAGCAAGTGAGCAGGATTTGGGAATCCCCCTCCCGCTTGGCTGCTTGTATGTACCAAAAAGGAACTGTTATGAAAAAAAATATTCACCCAGATTATCGCGAAGTTATTTTCCTTGATGTTTCAAATAACTTCAGTTTTAAGACGCGCTCGACGATCAAAACGCGCGATACGATTAAATGGGAAGACGGTCAAGAGTATCCCTTGGCAAAGATAGAGGTTTCTTCTGAGTCACACCCTTTTTACACCGGTACCCAAAAGATTATGGATACAGCTGGCCGGGTTGAGAAATTTCGCCAAAAATTTGGTAGCAAGATGGGCCGTGCAGCAGGCTAGACGCACCCCTATTCACGCACATTTTTATGTGGGTTAAATGAAAAAAGGCAGCTTAAGCTGTCTTTTTTTATATCTGTTCTATTTTTTGCCACTATGACGCTACCGCCAAGCTTTGTATCACTGAGTGTTTCCGCTACGCATCGATTGCCACGTTGGATACTTTTTGCCATATGTGTTCTATATGGTTTGGCGGGACTATTTGGTCGAGACCCTTGGAAGCATAACGATGCCACTGGTTTTGGTGTGATGTGGAGTATGGCTAAGGGCGGTATGCATGATTGGTTGCTACCTAATATTGCTGGTCGTACGTTTGATCATGATGGCCCGTTGATGTTTTGGTTAGGCGCGGCCATGATTCGTTTGTTCGGTAGCGTACTAGAGATACCTGATGCTGCTCGTTTAGCGACTGCCCTTTGTTTTTTCTTAAGTTGCGCATTGCTGTGGCGGTGTGCTTATCTACTGGGTAAACGTGCAGAGGTGCAACCCTTTGCGTTTGCGTTTGGTGGCCAACCGCAGGCAACCGATTATGGTCGAGCATTAGCGGATGGGGCATTGCTTATTTTTCTTGCTTGTGTGGGCTTGGCTCAACAAGCGCACGAAACCACTGCTGGCTTAGCGCAATTAACGCTTATTACGTTTTTATTGTATGGCTTGGTTTGGCGTTTAGAGCAGCGGACTCAAGGTGCCCTATTTATCGGCTTGGCTTTGGGCGGTTTGGTGCTGGCGTCAGGGCTTGTGTTGCCTGTCACTTTATTTTTGACTATCGCCCTTACAACTTATCTTTATCATGGGTTATCAGGGCGTTACTTCCAAAGCTTACTGCTATTGACCTTGCCGCTGGCAATATTAGTGGCAGCAATTTGGCCGCTCTTACTTAGTTTATTTGTGGATCCTCAATTAGCTTGGTTACATTTACATGCTTGGTTTGATCAAGATTTGCAGCGCTTTAATGGGCCGAGTCAAACTGCATTAGGGTATACCTTGCGTAATTTATTACCGTACGCTTGGCCTGTTTGGCCATTGGCTATCTGGGCTTGGATTAGTTGGCGTAAGGCAGGGAAAATTCCGCAAGTCAGGTTGCCCTTAGGTGTGATTGCGAGCATCTTAGTATTGATTTTTTTCCAGCATACGGGTGATGATATTTTGTTTATGTTGCTGGTGCCCCCTTTGGCTTTGCTTGCGACCTTTGCGTTGCCGACACTTAAACGTAGTGTGGGTAATGCAATTGATTGGTTTGCACTGATGGCATCGACGGTGTTGGGTGGCTTTATTTGGTTGGTATGGAATGCAAAAATTACAGGGTTTCCTGCACAGACTGCACGTAATCTTTATCGTTTATTGCCGGGATTAAAAGCTGAGTTTAGTTGGATGGAGTTGTGTGCTGCACTTGCTGTGAGTTTGGCTTGGTTAGCCATTGTTCGTTGGCGTTTAGGTCGTGCACCCAAAATGATTTGGCGCAGCGTTGTTATTTCCGCTGCGGGTACAACATTGATATGGGTGTTGATGATGACCTTATGGTTGCCCACGATTAACTACGCTAAAACATATCGTCAGGTTGCGTTGGCGGCAGCAGCGGCAATGCCTATAGATTATCGCTGTGTGCGCCCAGTACAGATGAGTGATCCACAGTTAGCGAGCTTTGCTTACTTCACACAGCTGCGCTTTTCTGAGCAACGAGCGGATTGCGATTTTTTATTGCGACATGATAGTCAGAATACGGGAATGCCCATCAGTATTTCTAGAGAGCATTGGCGCTTGATTTGGGAAGGGCGCCGCCCTGCTGACCGTGATGAACGCTTTCGCTTATATGAGCGACGTAAAGCGATGCGTGGACTTGGATCAGTGAAAAAATAATGTTCTGGCAAGATGCGCGTTCGATTCTTATGCTTGCTTGGCCGATTTTTATTGGTCAAATTGCAGTGGTTACTTTTGGTGCGATTGACACTGTGATGGTGGCACGTGTTTCAACAACAGAGCTTGCTGCATTAGCACTGGGCGCTGCAATTTATATCAGTGTGTATATGGGCTTAGCGGGGGTATTGCAAGCCTTATCACCAATTACTGCACAGTTGTTAGGCGGGGGGCATCATCATGAAATTGGTGAGCAAGTGCGGCAATCTGTTTGGCTTGCATGCGTACTTGCGTTGATTGGTATGTGTGTATTGTTTTTCCCTTACCCTTTTCTAAGTTTTTCGCAGGCTGATCCACAGTTAATAAGTAAAGCCACTCACTACTTGCATATGCTTGCGTTTGGGCTCCCCGCTGCGCTAGGGTTTCGTATTTACTCCGCGTTGAATAATGGTTTGGCACGTCCTTTGCGCGTCACGATCCTACAGTTTTGCTCATTGATGTTAAAAGTGCCACTCAATACATGGTTTATGTTTGGTGGCTTGGGGGTTCCTGCGATGGGGGGTGCGGGTTGTGCGCTTGCTTCTAGCGTGTTGAATTGGTTGTGCTTGATTGCGAGTGTTATTTTTTTATATCGTTCTGGGGATAAGCAAGTTTTTCTGATTTTTGCTCGATATTCACGCCCACATCGCGAGCGCTTAAAAACCTTATTGCGCTTAGGTTTGCCGATTGGTTTAAGTAATTTAATTGAGGTGAGTGCATTTGCTTTTATGGCTTTATTTATTGCCCGACTGGGCGCCACGCAACTTGCTGCTCACCAAATCACTTCAAATTTAAGCGTGTTGTTGTATATGTTGCCCTTATCTTTGGCGATGGCTGCGTCGACTTTAATTGCACAAGCGATTGGTGCGGGCAACGAGCATGGGGTGCGGCGTTTGAGTTGGAATAGTATTTATCTTGCTGCCATGATTGCAAGTGCGATTGCGCTGGGTATTGGTTTTAATCGCATGGATTTGATCGCTGTGTATACCCCCAATCCCGATATTACTAAGGTAGCTATGCCGTTGTTTTTCTTGATTGCGCTGTATCAAGTGTTTGATGCTTTACAGGTGATGGCGGCTTTTATTTTGCGTGCCCATAAAATTACTTTTATCCCTTTAGTTATTTATATGTTTTCGCTTTGGGGGCTGGGCTTGGGGGGAGGCTATGCCTTAAGTAGTGCCTGGCCTATATTGATGCCGTTTGGGTGGCATGGTGCTATCGGATTTTGGCTGGCGAACAGTTTAAGTTTGGCGGCAGCAGCACTTTTTCTGATGCTGTATTTGGCTAAATTAAGTAAGCCTTTGCGTGATAATGAGTTAGGTGTATAGATTAGATTCATCAATCGATAGTGCGGTACGGGTTGAGGCGATGAAGGGCTTAAGTGAGGTATGTTTAGCGGGCTTAGTGCATTGTAAAACTGTGATTGCATCCGCTTACTATGCGAGCTCAGTGTGGTGGCGCACGGTGCCCCTCTCTTTTGTATGCGATGACCCTTCTTGTTTTTAGGTGTTCGGGCGCCAGCCCTCTTTCCAAGGTATGCGCCACATTATTTATGCCACGCGATAGTGTTTTCTTGGTTATGTAAGGAGACCTGTCGAGAATAGGCGCACCAAAAATATCGATTAAATCGTTCTCTTTGAAAAGGCTCTACCTCTATATCGAGTAGAGCACGTAAGTACGCTAGTTTGTCCGCTAACTCATTTGTGCCGTTGTCAAAATAATTTTGACGAGATCCGAGGTAGTTGTGCACATCCTTTGCCATCACATCGTACATTTGTAACACCCCTTGCCTCCAAGCGGCTGTGATCATGTCCACTTCAAATAAATAGGCATTTGCTTCGGTGTTTTTTATCTGGCGTGTTTCATTGTACGCATGGCCATACTCATGCCAAATAATCCCGCATTGATCTATGCAAGTGCTTTGAAGTACGTGTTGGGCCAAGATGATGCATTTTCCTTTTTCAATTAAATGATGGGGGATGCATTCGCTTTGATGCTCATTGGCATAATCTTGGGCATTTTTTCGCCATACATTGATGGCATGCTGCATCTGATTATATCTAATGCATATGGCTGGATTGCCTTGTAATAAGGCACCGATACCGCTTTTGGGAGAAATAAATACTTTAACGTGTGCTAGATCGATGGAAAATTCTTTTCGCGTGTGATTTAGCATCCAAACGATATGACGTTGTATCTGACGGTAACTATTTTTGGTAATCATCGGTGTTTATTTTTTACTGAGGAAAAACGGCGTGAATAAAATGGCATTCACGCCGTGGTACATGTTGTAGATTTATCGGTTAACGGATTTTACGAAAGGTGTCGGTTGGAGCGATTGTGTTAAGTCGCAGTTAAGGCTTTGGTAATCACTTCACGTGTATCACCTGACAAGCTGAGCCCTTGGGCATTTACTTGAAGAAGCGCTGTGTGCATGGCATCCTGCCATGGTTGAGCAAATGCGCGCCAACGATCAAGTGCGCGGGCTAGCCGTGCAGCAACTTGTGGGTTGATCGCATCAATGGCAATCACTTGTTCAGCCCACAGCGTATAACCGACGCCATCTACGCTATGAAACCCGGCTGGGTTCGCTGTGCAAAAAGCATGGATGACACTGCGTGCGCGATTAGGATTTTGTAAGCTAAATTCTGCATGCTGCATTAACGCTTTTACCACCTCAATAAGAGGTCGCACGCTGGCCTCCGGTTTACACATCACTTGTAATGTAAACCATTTATCGATGACTAATGCATTGGCTTTGTGTCGTTGATAAAAATCAGTCAGTGCTACAGAGGCTTGGGGCGCATTGCTATGTACGAGTGCTGATAAGGCAGCAAAACGATCTGTCATATTGTCAGATTGCTGAAATTGTTGGTAGGCGAATGCTTGTCCTTTGGTATCTTGTATTTGCGTTAGCATGGCTAGCGCATGATTTTTTAATGTCCGCTTTCCGGTGCTGATTGCGTCAGGGCGGTATTTATCTTGGCTAAGATTTTCAAGATAAATATGATGCCAATCTTCTTGGAGGGCCTGAGAAAGTGCGCTACGCATGATCTCGCGAGCGGAGTGAATCGCCTGGGGATCAATCTGTAAATGCTGCTGCACCATATATTCTGCAAGATAACTTTCGCTGGGCAGGGTCAGCATTTGTGAACGTAAGGCGGGATCGAGCGAGGTTTGTTTTAAAACGGTGCGCAATGCGGTGATAAAAGCAGGGTCGATTTCGTAGGTGTGTGCCCCTTTTTGTATTGCTTGAATTCCTTTTGTCAGTCGGGTGAGCGCGAGCCGTTGTCCTGCTTCCCAGCGATTAAACGCATCATCATCATGCTGTAATAAGTGGAGTAATTCGGCATCGTTATAGGGATATTCGAGTATTACGGGCGCTGAGAAGTTACGGAGTAGTGATGGGGTAGGTTGGTCATTGATATGAGGGAACACAAAAGTGTGCTCTGTTTGCGTTAACTCGAGTATCTGAGTTGTGGGCATTTGAGCAAAATAATTTGTGTCTTGATGGGTGTTAAGTGATAGCGGCATTGCTTTACCTTGCGGGTTAAGCAAGGCAAGAACAAAAGGAATATGAAATGGTTTTTTATTTATTTGCCCAGGCGTAGGCGGGCAGTATTGCTTGAGATGTAGGGTATAGGTATGTTCTTTTTCGTTCCAATAACCTTGTGCGCTCACACGGGGTGTACCTGCTTGGCTATACCAATAAGAAAATTGATCCAGATTGCGCTCGTTGGCATCAGCCATGGCAGCAAGAAAATCATCACAGGTTACTGCTTGACCATCATGACGTTGAAAATAAAGGTCCATGCCCCGGCGAAAGCCAGATTGACCCAATAGCGTTTGCAGCATACGCACGACTTCGGCGCCTTTTTCATAGACAGTGAGCGTATAAAAATTATTGATTTCTTGGTAAGACTCGGGACGCACGGGGTGAGACATGGGACCCGCATCTTCTGGAAATTGTGCTTGCCGGAGCAAGCTGACATCTTCAATACGTTTAACAGCGCGTCCTGAAGCGCTACCCATTTGGTCGGCGGAAAACTCTTGATCGCGAAAGACGGTTAATCCTTCTTTGAGAGAAAGCTGAAACCAGTCGCGGCAGGTAACGCGATTACCTGTCCAATTATGGAAATATTCATGTGCGACTACCCCTTCGATATTGGCATAATCTGCATCCGTTGCGCTGTCTGGATCTGCTAAAACAAATTTAGTGTTGAAAATATTTAAGCCTTTATTTTCCATGGCCCCCATATTGAAATCGCTGACCGCAACGATCATAAAGCGATCGAGATCGAGTTCAAGGCCAAAGCGTTGCTCATCCCAGCGTAATGCATGGATCAGTGAATCAAGTGCATAACGTGTTTTTGTTAAGTCTTTGGGTTCTACCCAGACTTGAAGCGTTTTGTTTTTTCCAGAGGCAGTTTGGATTTTTTCTTCGATATAGTCGAGATGACCAGCGACTAAAGCAAAGAGGTAACAGGGTTTGGGAAACGGATCGTGCCATTGTGCGTAATGTCGTTGCGCATCAATATCACCGCTATCAATTAAATTGCCGTTAGAGAGTAATACGGGATAGCGTGTTTTATCAGCTCGTAATGTCACGGTATACCGAGCCATAACATCTGGACGATCGAGAAAATAAGTGATGGTGCGAAAGCCTTCCGCTTCGCATTGCGTAAAAAAATTGCCACGCGAGACGTAAAGTCCCATCAGTGAAGTATTGGCAGTAGGGTTACATTGCGTGGTTATCGTTAATTCGCAGTGATTGGGTACGTGTGCCACTGTCAGTGTGCTTGCGCTGACATGAAAGTCACGCACGGCGACGCCATCAAGCACGATGCTGACGAGAGTTATATTTTCGCCATGGAGTACCAGAGGGACTTTATCGGTATGGCGAGTGACCTTGAGTGTGCTAATAACCGTTGTGCAATGAGGATCGAGATCGATATCAAGCGTAATTTCGTCGATATAAAAATCGGGTACGCGGTAATCTTTTCTGGCGATGGTAGTCAATGCATGGTCGTTAAGCATAATGTATCCATAGATAAAATGCGGTTTTTTCAATCACCTTGGATGCATCAATTGAGGTTTGGATGCAATCAAAGTGGAGTGGCTTGTTTTGCTTCACCTTTGCGAGGTGAGAAGATCTACAGGGTGTGGTACTGATTACGCCACTGATTACGTAAGCGATTGTACATACTTAAGCTGGGTGAAAATAAGGCAAAGAGCATTGTATAACTTACTGTGCTAAGCCATACGTCATTGCGTATGCATGTGCGAGTGGTATTTTAATTGTGTTTGCTAGCGGGATTGAATGTGGATATATATTGATATTAAAAAATATATGCCCACACCCTCGGTGTATTTTGATTTATATATAAACGAGTGTGTTGATTGAAGCCCAACGACCAGAATATAGATGTGTTAGACGGGGCCTTGCGCTTTCCGTATTTATGTCGTCATTTCATCGTGACGCAAGAGCGCACTGATATCGGGTTCTCGACCACGGAAAGCGCGGAAAGATTCAATCGCTGGGCGGCTGCCTCCCACTCGCAAAATTTCTTGGTAATAGCGCATACCAATCATATTATTGATGACGGAGCCGGTTTGTGCAGCGGCTTCTTCAAAGAGTGCGTAAACATCGGCGGATAACACTTCTGCCCATTTGTAGCTGTAGTAGCCTGCGGCATAGCCTCCCGCGAAAATATGACTAAAGCTATGTGGCCAGCGTGAGAAGGACGCTTGCGGAATAACATGAATGCGTTGATGGATGTGTTGCGCTAAGCTTAAAATAGCTTGCCCATCAATGTGAGCGGGATGCTCTATATGCGTGTGCTTGTTTTGCGACGACGGATTGTTGATCGCGATGTTGTTATCTTCTTTGCCGTCATAAGCGTTGCCCGTAGCCTGTGGTGTGTGTTTAGGGTGTAAGGTAAACTCGGTGTGCAGTGTTAAATCAAAAAGCGAAAATACCACTTGCCGCAGAGTCGCCAGCCCTTTTTGAAAGTTCTTGGCGGCAAGCATGCGCTTGTAGATGGCATGCGGTAGTGGTTCGCCGGTTTCTACATGGCCACTGATTTTTTGTAGTACTTCCCATTCCCAACAAAAATTTTCTAGCATTTGACTGGGAAGCTCGACGGCATCCCACTCCACACCATTAATACCGGATACGCCATATTCTTCAATATGTGTGAGCATATGATGCAAGCCGTGGCCGAATTCGTGGAAGAGCGTAATGACATCATTATGGCTTAGCAGCGCTGGGCGACCTTCCAATGGCGGTGGAAAATTACAGGTTAAATAGGCAATCGGTGTTTGTATATGCCCGTTTGCGGTTAATTTGCGCGCACGCGCATCATTCATCCAAGCCCCATTTTGTTTACCTATGCGGGCATATAGATCAAGATAAAAGTGTGCAATGGGTTGGCCTTGCATTGATTCGATCTGGTAAAACTTGACATCGGGATGCCAGGTTTGTGCGACTTTTTCTGTAATACGGATATCAAATAATTTTTCTGCTAAATCAAATAATCCACTTAATACCTGTGGTTTGCAAAAATAAGGACGAAGTGCTTCTTCTGAAAATGCGTAGTGATGCTGACGTAATTTTTCGCTTGCATAAGCAATGTCCCAGGGGGCGAGCGTGCTTAGTCCAAGCGTGTCTTTAGAAAAAGCTGTGAGTGTTTCCCAATCCCGTTGCGCATAAGGTCGTGCGCGTTGTGCCATATCGGTTAAAAATGTATGGACTTGCTGAGGTGTGTCGGCCATCTTTGATGCCAATGAGAGTTCGGCGTAATTGCGAAATCCGAGCATCGCCGCTTCTTCTTGTCGGAGTTTGATTTGCTCGACCATATTGTGAGCATTGTCCCAATCGTGTTGTGCGCCGGCAAATTCTGGTCCTAATTCAGATGCGCGTGTAACGTAAGCGCGGTACAAGCGTTCGCGCAGTGCGCGATTATCTGCATGTTGCATCACAGGAAAGTAAGAGGGAAATTGCAAGGTAAATTGCCAGCCGACTTGTTGATTTTGCTTCGCCGTCGCGCGTGCTGCGGCAATAACATCGGCGGGTAAGCCGGCTAACTCTGCTTCATCTGTGACGGTGTAATGGTAGTGGTTGGTGGCGTCTAGGATATGGTCAGAAAATTCCTTTGACAACGTGGCTTGAGTTGTTTGGATCGCGGCAAAATGGAGTTTGTCGGCATCATTTAACTCGGCACCACCAAGACGAAAATCGCGTAGTGCGTTTTCAATTACTTTTTTACGTGCGACATTTAAGCTGGAAAATGCAGAACTATTCGCCAGTGCTTTGTAACGTTGATAGAGCGCCAGATTTTGTCCCAGTGAAGAAAAAAATTCGGTGATGCGCGGTAAATTTTCGGCATGCGCTGCGCGTATTTCGGGTGTGTCCATCACCATGCTCAGATGGCTGACGAGTGTCCATGTTTGCGATAAAGGCTCGATAACAGCATCTAATGGCGCCACGATATTTTCCCAGTTGGGTGGCGCATTGTCGTCACAGATATGTTTAATTGCTTGTTGGGCGTGTCCAAGTTGCTGGGTAAGTGCAGGACTAATGTGCGCGATCTGAATATCGCTAAAGCGAGGAAAAGTTGAAAAATCAAGCAGAGGATTATGAGCCAAGAGATTCATGGTGTATTTCTCGTGAGAGTTCAAAGAGGGTTTTATCCATCGTATTCTAAATTGCCGCGGAGCAATCATCTTTCGCTATTCATTCTTTATATGATGGTAGGGATTTTGATAACTGTAGGTTGGACATGTTAGATAAAGCAAATAAGGGTAAGGGGTGAAGTATTTGAGAAAGTAATGCGGTATTTGAGAAATGCAATGGCCGGGACCGCTTTTGGTTCTTCACTGAGGTGTTACACATAGCCATGCATAAGATGGCTATGTGATTTTGCCTTGTATACGTGGCACTTGTCGGCTTTATGTGTGCGTGCCGCATATGTGATTTTGCCTTGTATACGTGGCACTTGTCGGCTTTATGTGTGCGTGCCGCATCAATGCCTTTGTTCTGGCGGCGCTATGTTTGGGGCGTTGCTGTGCAGGCGCGTTGCGCGGCTTCAATCGTGTTGACAAGTAGCATCGTGATGGTCATAGGACCTACGCCACCGGGGACCGGGGTAATCCATCCTGCGACATTGCGTACGCTATCAAAGTCAACGTCGCCACAGAGCTTGCCTTTATTTTCGCCCTCTGTAATACGGTTAATGCCGACATCAATCACAATCGCGCCGGGTTTGACCATATCGCCTGTAATCATGCGTGGGCGGCCTGTTGCCACAACTAAAATATCTGCGGATCGTGTGTGACTTGCGAGGTCTCGGGTTTTGCTATTGCAAATCGTGATGGTGGCGCCTGCTTGTAAGAGCAACATCGCCATTGGTTTGCCAACAATATTAGATGCGCCAACAATAACAGCATGCGCGCCACGTACAGGGGCATCAATGGACTCCAGCATTTTCATGCACCCGTAGGGTGTGCATGGGCGAAATAAAGGAGCGCCTGTCATCAGCGCCCCGGCATTGGCAATATGAAAACCATCGACATCTTTATGGGGTGCAATAGCTTCAAGTACGCGATGACTATCAATATGCGCAGGTAATGGTAACTGCACCAAAATGCCGTGAATACGTGGGTCGGCATTGAGTGCCGTAATGCGTGCGAGTAGATCGGTTTGTGTGAAGTTATCTGGATAAACGTCATACACGGAGTACAGACCGTGTTCTTGGCAGGCTTTAATTTTATTTCGTACATAGACTTGGCTGGCGGGATTTTCGCCGACCAAAATAACAGCCAGACCTGGCTGGTGCCCTTGGGCACTCAGTGTGGCGGCTTGTTGACTAATTTGCTTGCGAATATGTGTGGACAAAATGCGTCCATCGAGGAGCTGTGCTGACACGATCTATCCTAAAAGGAAATGATTAACTGAGAATGTTGATAAGCGTTTTATTTTGGTTTATTGCATGTTCATTTGCCGGGAGTAATAAAGACATCGCTTTATAGCGTATGTACGCGATTAGTTTTGCAAGCAAAGTCGGTTTTTATAATATGTCTTCGCCGCATAATTGGGTTGAATCTTTTGCTCGACTGTTTGCTGTTATGTCAGGCAAGCACGCCGCATTTTGGCTCGTGCAAATTCGCGTAACCCGATAAGCTTATTTATTTCCGGCTATTATATAAAAATATTTTATAAAATTAATATTAATTTTTATCGTTTTTGAAGCTAGGTAGCGTCAGTCGTAATAAGTCTGCGACGGTATGCACGCTTAATTTTTCCATAATATTGGAGCGGTGTGCTTCGACTGTTTTGATCGAGATATTGAGGTCGCCCGCAATTTGTTTATTAAGTCGCCCAGCAGCAATGCGTTCTAGGACTTGCCGCTCGCGGGTAGTTAAGCAGTCGAGCAAGTTTTGGGTTGCTTTGCGCTGTTGGTCAGAGGCGAAATCAATATGTGATTTTTCTAGCATGCGTTCGACGAGGGCACATAATTTTTTTTCATCAAATGGTTTTTCGATAAAGTCGAAGGCCCCTTTTTTCATTGTGTCAACAGCCATGGGCACATCGCCATGACCTGTAATAAACAGTGTGGGCAAATTGATATCTTCTGCGAGAAGGCGTTCTTGTAGTTCTAAACCATTCATGCCGGGCATACGTACATCGAGAATAAGGCATCCTGCTTGCGCGCGACTCCCACCGGGGGGATGTAGATAAGCGGCAAGAAATTGATCTGCATTGCCGTAACAACGCACGGTGTAATGGTTGGCTTCGAGCAACCATGTCAGTGAATCACGCAGGGCTTCATCGTCATCCACGACATAAACAATACCGGTATTTGCGGTGCTCGTAATGGCACCACTCGATGCTATTGGGCCGGTTTTAGGAATGTTTGACATAAGATCGACTCCTTTTATTTAGTTGGTGCCGTTTAGTGTTTGTAAGGGTAAGAGTACGGCAAATGTACAACCTTTACCATTTGCATTGTTTTCTACCCAAAGTCGACCATGGTGGGATTCCACAATAGAGCGGCATATATTAAGCCCCATACCAATGCCATCGGGCTTTGTGCTGTAGAAAGGTTCAAACATTTGCTCGCGGTTTGCTTCATCGATACCCGGCCCTTGATCTATAACGCGCAATAACAAACCGGGGGAGAGTAGTTCATCACTAGTTGATACTTGTAGTTTGACTAGACGAGTGGTGTGAGGGGTTTTGCTGTCGAACATGGACTCAGCGGCATTTTTTAATAGGTTAACTAGCACTTGTTCGATAAGCAGAGGGTCAAGCCAAATTAAAGGTAAATGAATGGGGATATCGGTCACGATGCGGATGCTTTGGCGTATTGCGGTAATTTCGGCAAGACCGACGGCATCGGCAATCACATCACGAATATCAACTTGGCGTTGTTGCGGAACGCTTCGCTTTACAAAGCCACGAATGCGGGAAATGATCGTGCTGGCACGTACTGCTTGCGCTGATGTTTTTTCTAGCGTGGAGAGTAAATCCTCGGGACGCGTATTGCCACTACGTAGCCGTGTAACGGCGCCCATACAGTAGTTGGTAATGGCGCCTAACGGTTGGTTAAGCTCATGTGCGAGAGATGAGGCCATCTCGCCCATTGTTGTGAGGCGGCTAGCAAATTGGAGCTCTTCTTCGTGCCGATGAGCCATTTCTTCTGCTTGTTTGCGTGCGCTAATATCGGTTGCAATAACGACATGTGCAAGGTGACCATCTACCCATTGTACGTAGCGTTGTCGGACATCAAACCATTTTCGTAAATCAGGTAAATAGACTTCGCATGCCGCAGACGTATTACGCATGCGCAAATACATACCGCGCGCTACCGAGGCTGCGCGTACTTGCTCAGAAGCGGGTAGGTCAGGGTCTTCTTCAAGGAATGAGCAGCTATCGTCGTCAATAAGAGAAAGATCGAATTTATTGTCAGAAAGTTCAAGATGGCCCCGTGCTTGACCATTAAATAGCTGGCGATAGTAGTGATTAGCAAATAAGAGTTCTGCATTGGCGGGGGAGAGTACTGATACGGAGGCATCAAGACTTTCAAGGAGTGTGGTGAATCGCGCATGTGCCATGGCAAGCTCTTCACGGGCACGTTTGGACTCGGTGATATCGGTCATTGAACTGATCCACCCGGTTTGTTTCCCATGTTGGTTGATCAGTGGGGAAATATACATATGTGCAAAAAAGATGGAGCCATCTTTACGTTGCATACGGCCTTGAAATCCGGATGCCGGCGCATTTCCTTGCAGGGTGAGTGTGAGGTAATGCTTAAGCTTTTCCATATCCATATGGGGCCAGTAGGCGAAGGGGGCTGTTTTGCCTAGGAGATCAGATTCTGACCAACCTGTCATTTGACAAAACGCAGGGTTCACATAGGTAATGCGACCTTCCATATCGAGCGCTCGCATACCTAAGACAATGGAGTTTTCCATCGCGCGCCGAAATGCAGTTTCAGTGGTTAAGTTTTGCTGTGCGATTTGACGTTCTTGATTTTGATGCCACAGTCGCCATAGACACCATAATAAAAAACAAGACAAACTAATAACGAGTGCCATAAGCATTTGATGCACCAGATTGCTAACAGGCGGATAGCTTGTGGCCCGTAAAATAAGCGTATCCCAGGGTGCGTCCAATGTGGTGGCGTAGCTGGTCATGCCATTGGGTAATGGTCGAAATGACGTATTTGCTAATACGGTACCGCTACGTGTTTGTAATGTGAATTTATAGTCTTCTGTGAGTTCAAAGGGAATTAATTTATTGAGCGTACGGTTGGCCGAATAGAGAGTGCCGATGACGCCGAGTGTTTTTCCGCGATTGAGTACGGGGGTTGCATAGTAGAAAAAATATTCTTGTTGATCATTGCGTAGTGGTCTTGAGTAGACCGGTTTTTTGTTGATGCGCGCAGAGTCGATGGCATCTAAAATCGCTTGATCGAGGAGCTTGGTATTGGCCGTATGAAAATGCGAGGTGAGAGGTAAATCAGTAGGGAGTTGCCAATATACATAATGGGCGTTATCTATCCAAGGTACTTCGGTGATTTCTGAGTAAGAATGCAGAATGTTTTGGGCTACGGCGCGATATATTTGATGATTAGGCGGCGCATTCGCAATATTTCTGCTTAATGATGAAATATATTCTTGCCTTCTCGCTAACCCTAAGCGTATTTTTTGTCGTGCCCAGGCGCTATCACGATATAAGGCTTCTTGTTGTTGCTCATGTTCACGCTCTTGCAGGGTCCATAAAATCATGCCCATGAGTACAACAAAGAGTGTGATTGCAAAAACAGGGACTAGGTAAGGACGGTTTTCTTTATGGAGAAGATGCTGCCAAGGGGAAGGTGCTGCTGCGTTAATTTCTTTGATAAGCGGCTGGTGTGATTGTTGATGCTGTGCGCATTTAGCCGATCGGCTTAGCAAGCGGCATAATAAATTTTGCAAGCGGGAACGAAGTGTTGCGAACATTAGCAAAAGCTGTTCATGGAGACATCGCACGTTGTTTGGCTGATGGTCATCATATTAACGGAGTTTATATCTGTGGCGTGGCATAGGTATTTTCCTTTTCTTTATAGTAGCGCGCGACACGTGTGACTTCGTTTTTTGATCCTAGTATGACGGATATGCGTTGATGCAGAGCGTGGGGTACGACATCAAGAATACGCTCTTGCCCAGTTGTCGCTAATCCGCCTGCTTGTTCAATTAAAAGACTCATTGGATTTGCTTCGTAAAGAAGGCGTAATTTTCCGGCGCGATCGGGTGTGCGTTTGTCCCATGGATACATAAAAATGCCGCCTCTGGTCAAGATACGTTGGACATCTGCGACCATTGATGCGACCCAGCGCATATTGAAGTTTTTTTGGCGTGGCCCTTCTTCTCCGGCTAAGCATTCGTTGATATAACGTTTGATTGGCTGATCCCAATGACGCATATTGGACATGTTGATGGCAAATTCTTGCGTATCTTCAGGAATGCGTACATTTTTTTGTGTGAGTACAAAACTCCCTGCTTCGCGATCGAGTGTGAAGCATTGCACACCATTGCCCACAGTGAGGACTAGGGTCGTTTGTGGACCATACACGGCATATCCCGCGGCGACTTGATGTTGGCCTGACTGTAAAAAGTCTGCTTCGCTGACGGCGTCGCTTCCTAATGGTTTTTTTAAGACAGAGAAAATAGTACCAATGGACACATTCACATCAACATTGGATGAGCCGTCAAGTGGATCAAATAGAAGCAAATATTCTCCCATCGGATAGCGATGGGGGATTTCATAAAAAGAGTCCATTTCTTCTGAAGCCATGGCAGCTAAATTACCGCCCAATTCATTTGCATCGAGGAGTACTTCATTGGCAATCAGATCGAGCTTTTGCTGTTTTTCACCTTGAATATTGCCGCTTTCGGCTGAGCCTAAGACGCCGGCTAAGGCCCCTTTGTTTACGGCATTGGCAATCGCTTTGCAAGCGCGGGATACCACTTCAAGTAGTAAACGTAAATCGGCGGGGATAGAGCCTCGTTGACGTTGTTCTTCTACTAAGTAACGCGTTAGGCTAATACGGCTCAAGACAAGCTCCTAAAATACATTAAAACGCCATTATCCTGGAAAATGAGTGTTATTTTGGAAAATAGTAAGTTGTGTGTGTGGTGCGACACATATTGAGTGAATGATCATGTCAAGAATGATAGGGCGGTGTTGTCATCTTAAATACGCATTTTGATGGTTGCTTGATGCGCTTGTGTAGGAGATAACGTGAGCACACATATGGCCGTATTTTTTGGGCGATGGCGATTAGCATTTGGGCGTGGTTATGTGCGATATTTGAGTGAAGTCATCAGTGTGTTGTATTTCAATGTTTTGTCTTTATCTGGGTGCGTATTTAAAAATATATTTTCAGTGCTGATATGAGAGCTAAGGTTTGCGCCTCGTATAATTTGTTTTGCTTTTCTTTCCCTAAGGAATATATATGGCAGTCAAACATGCTCAGTTATTGATTCTGGGCTCGGGCCCTGCGGGTTATACCGCTGCGGTGTATGCCGCACGTGCCAATCTTCATCCTGTGTTGATTACAGGTCTTGCACAGGGTGGTCAATTAATGACAACCACCGATGTCGAAAACTGGCCTGCTGATGCACTCGGGGTGCAAGGTCCTGAGTTGATGCAACGATTTCTTGATCATGCGCAACGCTTTCAGACAGAGGTTATTTTTGATCATATTCACACTGCACAGTTGCAGACTAAACCTATTCGATTAATGGGTGATACAGGTGAATATACGTGTGATGCGTTAATTATTTGCACCGGCGCTTCTGCTCAGTATCTAGGTTTGCCTTCAGAAACCGCATTTATGGGGCGAGGTGTATCTGCCTGTGCGACATGTGATGGATTTTTCTATAAAAACCAAGCGGTTGCGGTGGTGGGTGGGGGTAACACAGCAGTTGAGGAAGCACTCTATCTATCGAATATTGCAAATAAAGTGACCGTAGTGCATCGTCGTGATCGTTTTCGCGCGGAACCTATTTTGGTTGATCGTTTGATGGAAAAAGTTGCGCAAGGAAAAATTGAAATTAAATGGAACAGTGTGGTGGACGAAATTCAAGGCGATGAGTCGGGCGTGAATGCATTGCGCATTCGTGCCCATAGCGGTAAAGAAGCGACAGAAGTGATTTCTGTGCAAGGTGTTTTTATCTCGATTGGCCATAAGCCCAATACCGATTTATTTATAGATCAATTGACTATGCATAACGGTTATATTGAGACACAGGGTGGATTAGCGGGTAATGCAACAGCCACCCATATTCCTGGGGTGTTTGCTGCGGGCGATGTACAAGACCATGTTTATCGACAAGCTGTCACTAGTGCGGGTACGGGGTGTATGGCGGCTTTAGATGCGCAACGCTACTTAGAAAATTTAGCTAAAAATTAATAGAAAACGACACGAAACGTGTGTTGTGATGGCTGTGCTACGTGCCGGCTTATGTATGTTGATGTGGGGATAAGGATTGAAAAATCTTTGAGATTAGGATGATGCTACATCGGATAGAGATAAGTGCTTAACCACCTTATCGCAGGGGTAATCACACGTTTATCGCTATATATTGGTGATTACCGGGAAATTCAGACCTAGCTTATTTACGGGCGGGGTTTACAATGGTGTTGACCTTTTGACCAACAGGAGAATGATATGACAGAGAAAAAAAATAGCGAGGCTAAAAAACCAACGATTAATATTCCTAAACCAAAGTTTCCTCAGCCCAAGGTGACGAAGGGACATATGAATGTAGGTGGGGTAAAAATGATTAGAAAGGCGGCTGCACGCGGGCGTTAAGACTGCGACGAAGGTCTCTAGCGCTGCGTAAAATGATCTAAAAGATTGAGCGTCGCGGGATAAAGGAAGCTCTTGTGGATGCGCAGAGATCTGTACGATGGGGCTGGGTTATTGGTTAATTTTTCATAAGGAACGCCGCGCCCCTCTTCGTGAGAATTTATTATTTTTATTGTATTTTCGCTTTAGCTGGGGCGAGGGGTTAGCGCTCATCCAAAAAAGTTCGCCGAGATAAGTGTCATTTTATTTGTCAGTTTACGGGTACGCCTATGCGAGATGTTTTTTTTATGAAAGAATCGTCGTGCGGTACAGATGTGGTTGATGGGGATTTTTATTTCAACTAAGGAGACGAGGAGATGCCTATGAAAAAAATTGCTCTGGAAGTAAAACGTACCTGTGCATTACTGCCTGTTATTCGTAAAAAGTAAAAAATTTATTTATCTATTTGTTGGATTAAAAAAGCCGGGGTTTATTCTCCGGCTTTTTTTATGCGTATGCGTCGTCGTAATAAGTGATTTGTGTATGCGTATCTCTTGGGGCCGTACGTATCACCTGTGTAGATGGCGTAAAGATAAAAATGAGTTCGCTGTCTTATCGATTAAGCGATGATCTATTTTTTGTGTTGCGAAAAGGTAAGCTCGTGGCGTCGCATGTTGCGCTGTATCCACAGTACGAGCTTGAACCTACTTACTTTAAGCGCTTTTGGGAGGGGTCTGCGGATGAGATAGATAATTTTTCAGACATTGATATGGCGTTATGTGCTTGCTTACATTGGCTTGCGGCAGGGGTTTACCTAAACAACAGTGAGCGAGTCCTGTACGACAAGGTATGTTTAATGTGACGATGGCGTTGATATTGCTGGTTGGCGTGGCGCTTGCAATATGGCAAGTTAGTGTGAAGTGAGTTGCTTGCATTGCTGTTGAGGAGGATAAAACAAGCGAATACTATGCTGACCTAGATGTGATAAGTGTAGTGTTTTATATGATGTGCGGAGTGAGCGTATGCCGTCATTAAATAATGTGGTTTTTGAAAAAGCGTGATAAATGAGTGCTAGGTGTAAGTGCTTATATCGGCGTCGGTTTGACTGTGCGGATACGTCATGTGCTCATGTTCTTTAATAATCGCGTGGGTTTAATCAGATAAAAAGAGCGCTTGCAGATCATTGAGAAAGCGTTGCCCAAGTGGCGTCGTTTGCAAGATGTTCAAGTGATGTTCAAGTAAACCTTTTTTTTGGGCAATGGTTAATTTTTCGAAAAGCATATTAAGCGGTAGACCGGTATATTCGGTAAATTTTGAGAGCGGTACACCGTGATTAAGGCGTAGTACGTTAAGCATATATTCAAAAGGGAGATCGTTAATGGCGATTTCGTGTTCTGTTTGAATTGCTTTGTTTGCCAAGGCTGCATCAATGTAGGTACGTGGATGGCGTTGTTTTACTTGTCGAATAATGCGATCAGCGAAGCTGATTTTCCCGTGAGCGCCGGCACCAATCCCCAGGTAATCGCCAAACTGCCAGTAATTTAAGTTGTGTTTACACGCTCTACCTGGGCGTGCATAAGCAGACACTTCATAGTGCTCAAAGCCGGCTTTTTGTAAGGCGCCGCCGATCATATCTTGCATGGCAAATGCCGTATCGTCTTCCGGTAAGAGCGGGGGGTGTTTGGCAAAAAGCGTATTGGGTTCTAGGGTGAGGTGGTAAAGCGAGAGATGCGTTGTTGAAAAAGATAAGGCGTGTTCAATATCTTCGTGGCTTTGCGCCAAAGTTTGCTGTGGTAAGGCAAACATAAGATCTAAGTTGATATTGTCAAAGTGTTGTTGCGCAATATCGATTGCACGCCGTGCTTCATCTGCACTGTGGATGCGCCCTAATGCTTTGAGATGATGATCATTAAAACTTTGAATGCCTAGCGATAGGCGATTAATACCGTTAGCACGAAAAGCCCGAAATTTTTCTGCTTCGACTGTGCCAGGGTTTGCTTCTAAGGTGATCTCTGCATCCGCGTCTAAGGGTAAGAGTGCGCGCAGATCTGAGAGGAGTTGCGCCACGCCTGTAGCAGAAAGCAGACTTGGTGTACCTCCCCCAATAAAAACGGTGTGAACTTTTCGGCCCCATATTAGCGGTAACGATTGGGTAAGGTCGGCACGTAGGGCGGCAAGATAATCTTGCTCAGGAATTTCTCCCCGTACTTCGTGTGAATTAAAGTCGCAGTAGGGACATTTGCGTACACACCAGGGAAAATGAATATAGAGTGAGAGGGGCGGCAAAGCCGATAAATTCACAGCGCTTTTTTGTGCGATGCCGGTGTGCGCTTGTTGTTGGACAGCTGACTTAATGGGAATAATTGGAATCATTGGTTTGATGTAATGCGGTAAGAAGTGCGTGCATGGCTTGGGCACGGTGACTTATTTTATTTTTATGTTCGCTAGAGAGCTCTGCTGCGGTGCAGCCAAGGCTTGGAATAAAAAAATGTGGATCATAGCCAAAACCATTGTGTCCACGCGGATCATCAATGATTTCGCCTTCCCATATGCCTTGCGCAATCAAAGGTAGCGGGTCGGATGCGTGTCGCATCCATACCAGTACACAGACATAGCGCGCTGGCCGGTAGATTTTATCTTGTAATGCGTTTACTAATTTAATATTGTTGTCGCTGTCACGGGCGGTATCTCCGGCATACCGCGCGGAGTAAATGCCTGGTGCGCCATTGAGTGCAGGTACACATAGTCCCGAATCATCCGCGAGCGTGGGTAATCCACTCGCCTGTGCAGTATGCCTGGCTTTGAAAAGCGCATTTTCAACAAAGCTTAAAAATGGTTCTTCGCTGGGGGGAATATTAAGTGCACTTTGCGGGATCACGGTGATGTCCAGTGGCATTAACAGCTGAGACAATTCGTGTAATTTTCCTGCATTGTTTG
>JADYYQ010000172.1 GCA_020853585.1 Ottowia sp. | reverse complement strand
TAGGCTTAGGTGGTGATGATACGTTGGATGGGGGAGATGGGGACGATACCTTAGCAGGTGGAGACGGTAATGACACTATTGGCGGTGGAAATGGTAACGACGTTTTAGATGGTCAAGCCGGTGTGGATATTGCGCGCGGTGGTACGGGCGATGATAAGTACCATGTAGAAAACAGTAATGATCAAGCCATTGAGTATGCGAATGAAGGCCACGATACTGTGCATTCGACGGTTTCTTTTACATTAAGCCAGTACGTTGAAGATCTGAGACTGTGGGAAGACCAAGCGATCTCCGGCACGGGAAACGAACTAAACAATTACATTTCAGGTAACAGCGCTGCTAACTTACTGACAGGGTTAGGCGGTAATGACACTTTGGACGGTGGAGAGGGCGATGATATTTTAGATGGGGGAAATGGGAGTGATAAGTTAACAGGAGGAAAAGGTAATGATACGTATCGCTTTGGACGAGGGGGTGCATCTGATCTGATCTTTGAAGACGATGCGACGCCAGGCAATCGCGATACCGTGCAATTTTGGGCAGACATTACCGCCGAGCAGTTATGGTTTGCACGAGAAGGCGACAATCTGACGATCAGAATCATTGGCACCGATGACAACATCACCATCACAAATCACTACCGCGGCAATCAATATCAAATCGAGCAATTTAAAACTGCCAATGGCAAAATCTTATATGTCGACAAAGTGCATGCCTTAGTCGATGCCATGGCCGGATTATCTTTACCCGCAGTAGGCGAAACAAACTTGTCCAACCATTATCTGGCGACACTCAATCCCGTTATTGCAGCGAGTTGGATCTAATAATAGTTGTGACGAAATAAATCTGAACGCCACTCAGTCATTACACTGGGTGTGAGTGCAGTATGCCAGCGTAGATGCGATACGGGCGTATCGGTGCTTTAAATCAATTAAAAATATGCGGCAGAATTGTTTTCTCAAGTATTGACATTTATATTTCACAAGTGAAGAAAATCATTATCCCTATGACACTAAAAAGGATTTTACGAGAGGGCTTCAGGCTATACCTAAAATATTGAAATTCGGTTTTCTCGCAACACAGAAATGGGCGAAAAATATACGGTTTTTTTATTCTTAATGTAAGACGGTGCGGGTATTTGTCCGCCGGTAAGTATTTGTAGGGTTTGAATTTGATTATCATATTTTGTAGTTTATATATTTATATAAGGATTACAAAATAATATTATGATTTCTATAATCGAGGTAAATAATTGTTACTTTATTTGTTATAGTTATGTTGATATTTTTTATAGATATATTTATTTGCTAGGTAGAGTATTTTATTGGAAAAGCTATGCTAGAGATTATAGAAAATTGCTTGTTGCTTATTTCTCTGGTTAATCCCATTATCGCTATCCCTTTTTTTGTGGCGATCACTAATAAACAAACGATTAAAGAGCGGTATCGCACAGCAGTTTTGATTGCAGTGGCAGTATGTGTGATAACAATTGTCAGTACCTTAATAGGTGGGGTTTTAATAAAAATTTTTGGGATATCAATCGCATCTTTACAAATAAGTGGGGGGATTATTATTCTTCTCATCGCACTAGAAATGCTAAGGTCTCACCAAAAAATAGATGAATCTCAAAAAGAAGATAATAAAAATGGGAAATACTCGGTTATTGTTCCATTAGCGATGCCGATTTTGGCTGGCCCATTAGCAATAAGTACAATTATTATTAAGTCTAATGAAACAGTGGATTGGGGTGGAAAAATAGGGTTGATTGGCTCTGAGTTGTTGGTGGGCGTAATAGTATGGATTGTATTAAGGTCATCTGTGCCTTTACAACGTTTTTTAGGCGATACGGGTGTTAATATTGTAACTAAATTAAGTGGGATGATATTAGCAGCAATAGCGATTGAATTTATTATTAGAGGGGTTTCTATATTTTGCCTTAATAATAAACAACTGTTTGTATTAAGTTAATTTTTGTGAGCGTTGTCTTTAAATAAATCGTATATATTTTAGATATATATTTCAACGAGCATGGCTGTTGTAACGTAAAGAACATGCTCCCTATTTCCTAGATGGTCGGCCAATAATTGCTTAGATGGCACATGCTTACGCTTATATTTGCAAAATAATCAATTAGCCGTTGCAGTTGCTATCTGCAACAAGAGGAATATCTTTTGATGGTATGTAAGGCTTGTTATTTTTTACTTAATATCTCAGAAAAATAAAAAATGTTGCGGTAGATAGAGTAGGGAAAAAGTGTTTCTTATCAGATTGGCGAGAAGGTAAACCCACCAACAAGGGCAAGCGAAAAATGGCCATAACAGACGTCATTGTTGTTATCGGAGCGGGATCAATTGGTCAAGCGATCGCACGTCGGGTGAGTGCAGGTAAACATGTTTTACTGGCTGACGTGTGTTTGGAAAATGCCGCTACAGCGGCTAAGGTGCTCAGTGATGCTGGATTTGAAGTGAGTACCGCAACGGTTGATGTATCGTCGCGCGTGTCAGTGCACGCACTCGTTAAGACTGCCTCTGTTCTTGGCCAAGTCACGGGTGTTATTCATGCCGCGGGCGTTTCCCCTTCGCAAGCTTCAATAGAGACAATCCTCAAGGTTGATCTTTATGGCACTGCGCTGGTACTAGAAACGTTTGGCAATATCATCGTATCCGGTGGCTCGTGTGTTGTGATTGCGTCGTAGTCTGGGCATCGTTTGACAGCACTGACCTCTGAACAGAATAAGGCATTGGCGACGACGCCTGCTGATCAGTTGCTGGCTCTTCCCATGCTCCAATCAGATCAGATAAAGAATTCATTGCACGCTTACCAGCTTTCTAAGCGGGGTAATTCGCTGAGAGTGATGGCGGAGGCGGTACGTTGGGGCAAGCGCTGTGCGCGTGTCAACACGATTAGCCCTGGTATTGTTATCACGCCGCTTGCTAAGGACGAACTGATTGGTCCGCGCGGTGAAGGTTATCGACGCATGATTGAACTTTGCCCGATAGGACGTGCTGGCACGCCTGATGAAATCGCAACGGTAGGTGCACTTCTGATGAGTACCGACGGTGCGTTTATCACAGGCAGTGATTTTTTGATTGATGGTGGTGTTACCTCTGCTTACTGGTACGGTGATCTTGCCCCCAAATGATTCGATCTTACGCACTGACCTTATCGACACAGAATAATTTAAGCGTCGTTGGGGGACATGATTGTTTGTTCTATCCCTAGTATCGAAAGTGTGTGTAAACCCCAATGGGCTGCGCAAGAATTTTTTTGGCCGCCGATCGCTAAAATCGCGAATGCACATAATGTATGCGCAAAAGCGATTGTGTTTATTCATTGACAGTAGGCGCAATACGATCGCATAGGTGTATTGCTTCGTTTAGTGTTGTGATAACGGCATATCTTTTGTCCCGGCATAAAACACAATCAAAACAGCGGGTGTGTTACCGGTGATGCCACGATGAAGTTCACTTACCATTTCAGGGAGCACTTGTCCTGCGGTTAGCAATTTTTTCTCGCCATTTTCTTTTTTTTCGACAGTAATCTCACCCGATAAAACGTAGGCAGCGTTAGGCATAGGATGCGTATGCCAGGGCAATTGAGTATGCGCAGGAATCGTAATTTTTAGAACAGTTAACTCGGGCGATCCCTGAGGATAGGTCTTATAAGCTAGCCCATCCCAAGATGCGCTACTACGTAATAAAGTCTGCGTTTGAACAGCGTGTTGTTCTTCCGCTTTCACTGAACTGATGAGCAACAATCCAATCAGACCCACTAACGCTAAATTAATTTTATTCAAAATAAGTCGCATGATTTTTATTCCATTTAGAAGGTAAGTATTTTCAATTTTGGATTGACGAAAAATATCCAAGGCATTAATTGAGACGCAGTTGAAAAGAGAGGGCTGAGGTCGCGATCAGCTGAGGGAGAGCGCTCACATCATACCGAGTTACATTTTATTTTCCCCTTTAGGTCAATATAAAATCGTAGTAGCGAAAAAATTAATATAAGTCTACAAG
>JADYYQ010000171.1 GCA_020853585.1 Ottowia sp. | reverse complement strand
TAACCACTCAAGTAGGCCGAGATTTATGTTTTGATTCTTTTGCAGTGTTTTATTCTCCTCATACCAAAAAACCAATTTACACGGTGGAAAAGTTAAATCGCGAAAGGTTAAGTAGGGAGAAAGTGGAAAGAACCAATCGATTTTATGAAGAAGCCAGATTGCGTAAAAATGAGCGTGCTACTTTAAATGATTATAAAAATAGCGGATATGATCGTGGCCATAACGCGCCTGCTGGCGATATGCTTAATGAAAGAGCGATGGCCCAGTCCTTCTCTTTGGCAAATATCATGCCTCAAGCCAGTGAAAATAATCGAGGACTCTGGGCCAAATCTGTAGAGATGGCGACGCGCAAATATGCATTAAGAGCAGAAGGCGATGTATATGTTTTTACAGGCTCTGTTGGAGAGATCAAAAAAATAGGGAATGGTGGCGTTACCGTCCCCTCTCATCTTTTTAAACTAGTCTACGATCAGGCAAAGAATCGTGCCTGGGCCTATTGGATTGAAAATAAAAATGAGGCCCGGATGCATGCGCCTATATCTTATGAAGAGTTAGTAAAACTGACGGGAATCGATTTTCGTCTAAGGATAGTCACTCCCTAATCTTTGCCTTGCTTATTTTAATTCTTAATTTCATCGCTAATAGGGATTTTCAAAGAAATACGCCTAGCAGAAAAAAATTAACGATGACCGTTGTCACTCCTGCACCTATCGCGCTAGCAATGACTAAACATATCGCTAATTTTTTGGCTTTGATCTGTGCTTGATTGATATCAAGCACAGATTGAGACGTGGCGGTAGCTATACGCTGGCATACTTCATTGGCGGTGGCCAACATTTTGCCTCTCTCCTCCTCCATGCGCGATGAGATGGTGAGGTTAAGGGGTAGCGCACCTCTATATACCGCTTGTTCAACAGCCTGGCCAATTTTCTCAGAACAACTGATATCGAGCATTGCCAATTTGTCGATTAAATGCACTGCTTCTTCAATTGCTTGAGAAGCCAATGCCGCGTCTTTTGTTCGTACTGTCATGATTTAAACAAAATGCGGTAAACGTGATCAAGATTTTCGGATGCGGAAAGCGCTAATCTTTTTGCCGCAATCATATCGAGGCAATCTTGCTTTTCTTCGGATGTGCTGGCTTGCTTAAGTTGTTGCCGGTAATCTGTTTTGTCATCTAAAACATCCGAGAGCGTTTTTTGCAGTGGACGCAACATACTAAAAATATCGCTGCTAAAAATAATTGCATCCGGATCGAGGGTGAAGCGTTTCTCGCTTTCGTGAAAGCCAAGAATAGGACTGAAGATATTGTCAAAGCTACTTATTTTTTCTTCATCGACTTTATTGAACACCAACCGTATTTTCTCGGGTGGGACACCAAAGTCAGAGAGGGCCATAATTGTGTTGATTGTGTCGCCTACTTGTTTGTCGTCTGGTACGGCAGGAACGACAAAATAATCTACATCATCATGTGAGCCTCGAAACTTACGCATCAAACGCATGTATTCCTCAACATTAGAGGCTCCTACATCCACAATCACATTATCCTTTTCAAGGATACGGTCTTGTACCTCCCGAAATTGATTGCCAACATAACGCTCGGTCGCTTCACTGCCATCAGAGGCGCCGGCATTGATTGATTCCACATCAATTCTTTCTGCGCGCATACGGGGTGCAAGTAGATGTTTGGCAATTGTGCTTTTACCGACATTGCCAGAGTAATTGATAACAACGACGCGACCTGTCTCCATGGCTAAGTTTTCCTGTTCTTGAGTTTATAGTTTCGACCGTACTGCGCTGCTAATGCGGCTACTTCGTCGGGATTTCGCTGTTGGAGGGCACCGGCAACAACAGGCGCATCGGGAGATAAATGTGTTTTCCCCGGTGGTGATACCACAGTCTCTTTTGTTGGTTTCCCGATATTTTTATTTTGTTGCCGGGCTAAATAGGCGGCAATGCCTGAGCAAGAAATGACGATGCCATTTAGCTTTAAAAAGTTTTGCATCTGCGCGAGGGTATAGCCCATCTCTGCCAATTTCAGCAAATCAGCGCGATAAGCCGCGAGCTTAGAGCGCTTGCCAGCAGGCGGGGTGTTTAGTGTGAATTCTTCAACGTCCATTTCTCATAATTACACATCTTTATCATGTTATCAACTTATCTATACTTAGATTAAACATAAACACACAATTTATCTATTTTATTTCAACTGTATTCAACAGTATCACACTATTTTTACTCGCTTTGCTCGTATTTAGCTTGGACTCCCCTAAAAGAGTTGAGATTTTCAGCCCTTAACAGGCTGAAAATCTCAATACACAACACGCCCCCACTTGCGTGGGTGTTTTTAACCATAAGCTATTGATATATCAACGATATTTGTTTCGATGTTGTTTTTTGATTAAAAAATAGAAATACATATGTAATCTAATAAATATCATTTCACCAAATAAATCAATATGATAAAATATCTTTTTGAAATACAAAAAGATATACATGGCTAGCGACAAAATTATTACCCTGCGAGTAACCTCAGAACAGCACATTCGGCTGCAAAAAGCGGCTTTGTTGAGTGGTGTGAAGCTAGCCACTTTTATCAAAGACTGCGCGCTCGGTCAGAGCATCGGCGGTGCTTCGCAAAAGTTCAATTTAGCCTTGACTGAACGGTTAACGTCTTTTGAGTATGACCACGGTAAGACGGCAAGAGCGACCCTGATTGCTTTGGGGGCAGCGCTTTTTCTTTTAAAGCACCAAGTCGCCCATGCTGATTTATTGCGTTTGCGAAAAATGCTTACCGAGTCTGATGGCGGCTTTAATCGCAGCCTTTTAAAGGAAGTGGCACCTGAGTTAGAAAAGCTTATTTTTAATGAGGAGGATTAGATGCAAAAGCGAGATTGCGAGGCATTAAAGACGATTTGTTTGATTGGCCTCCCCCTTGTCGGATGGCTGGCTACATTGAATTTTTTCAGGCCCGCTGGCGTGGGCTGGTTGCAGTTATTGCCCGCAGCGCTTAAAGCCACGCCAACAATGCCTATGTTATGGGTGGGTTTAGTTGGAGGTGGGCTACTCGCTTATTTTGCGCATAAATGGATTGATGCCCATTGCGATGATGGATTTCGAGGCGAGCCTTATCGTACTTTTTTGCGCGGAACGCGCATGGTCAATTGGCATAATTTACGCAACAAAGTGCTGGTAGAGAACAAACGCTATAACGCGCAATTAAAGTCGAAAGGACATAAACCACGTCTGCCCGTATTCTTGGGCGAAATGCCCATGCCTATGATTTTTGAAAATCGTAATTTGTTAATTGATGGCTCAATTGGCACCGGTAAAAGCGTTGTGCTAGAAACCTTAGTAGGTTCCATATTGCGTCGTCGTGACCGCATGATCATCACCGATCCTAACGGACATATGTTGTCCAAATTCTTCTGCTCAGGAGATGTGATTCTTAATCCCTATGATCAACGTTCTGCTGGGTGGTCTATTTTTAATGAGATACGCTCAGAAGCCGATTTTGAAAGTTTAGCTAAATCAGTCATTCCCCCTGCCTCGAGCGCAGAATCAGAAGAATGGTGTTCTCTTGCCAGAAACATTTTGGCTGATACGATGAAAAAGCAAGTCGAGATCGGTAAGCCTGATGTCAACGCTCTAGTCGATATGTTGACCCGTGCGGATGGCGAGGTAATTAAGACATTTTTAACCGGAACTGATTCACAAGGTTTTTTCCGGGAAAACGCGGAACGAGCGACTGCCAGCGTGCAATTCTTGCTGACAAAATATGTGCGCCCTTTACGTCAGATGACCTCAGGTGAATTTTCTCTGCATCAATGGTTGCACAATCCCAATGCACGCAACCTGTTTATCACTTGGCGTGAGGATATGAAAGAGTCGCTCAAGCCTTTGGTTTCTGCTTGGGTTGATATTTTTTGTAGCAAGTTTTTAAGCTTAAACCCTTCTCTTGATCGACGCACTTGGTTAGTTATTGACGAGCTTGTTTCTTTGTCCAAATTAGAAAGTTTTGTTAATGCGGCGACCCAAGGACGACGTTATGGTTTATGTATTGCTGCGGGTATTCAAGATTGGGCGCAAATTGATGAACTCTACGGGCGTAATGGGGCCGATATCATTCGCGCCTGCTTTCGTAATTATTTGATTCTAGGGGCTGCAAATGCCTACAACGCCAAGCGTTCCAGTGAAATTATTGGTCGACATGATGTGCGTCGTCTACGTGTCACCCACAATAATAGTTTGTCAAAAATGGCGGATGCAACACACAATATTACTCATGAAAATGAGCCAGTCATTACTGAGTCAGAAATTAGTAACTTGCCGGATTTGACCGGCTATATCATTTTCCCAGGGGAGCTGCCTATCGCACGTATGCAATTTAAGCCGCCTTCTTATCCTGTGCGGTGCGAGCCATTTAAAGTCAGTCGGTAATTTTTAAGGAATATTTTCCTTGCCGAGGACGATAGGATGAGGTCTTTTGAAATTTATAGAAAAAGGTTGGGCATGAATAATTATCTTAATTGCTTTGGTAGATGGCTTGTCGGAAAAAATTTGGCCTCACTTTTAATAGGTCTTGCAGCACTGTTTGCGCTCTATAAGACAGACTCTATGCTTGACAGGGTTATCGCTATTCAAAATAAGATGGATGATGCTGCTCGAGATGTGAATGATGCAGCAAAAGGTCTAAACGAGTCGATAATAAGATTAGATGCCAAAGTAGATGGATTGAAAAGTGATTTTGCGACATTTCTTGCTAGCCAGCTAACAAATCCGAAGCTTTCGAAATCAGAAATTGAGAAGGTTATCGGAAATACATCACTTCCCGGGGTCTATCTTCCTCGCGAAAAAATAGATACTTTGATTACAGACATCCAAAAATCAAAACCAGAAGATCGTAAAAATATTATTGAGCGGGCATTGAAGTCGAGTGAATTCTAATAATAATTGAGAGTGTGTATGTTAACAATCCAGCCTATCACCGGAAATAATCAATACGCGGCCGCTAATTATTTTACGAAGGCCGATGATTACTACACAAAAGAAGAGGTCGGACAGTGGTTTGGTAAAGGCGCTGAGGCATTAGGTTTGGTCGGGGCAATTGAGCAGCCTGTTTTTGCGCAACTATTAGATGGCCGCTTACCCAATGGCTTTAGAATTCCCAATGGGGCAAAGAAAGATGGAAGCTATGCTTGTGTTCTGAAAGCGATGCCAGAGCAAAATACATTTTCTTCTTCTACACAAACATTGCCGAAAAATTTATTAGCGCAAGCGCGTGATGCTCGCTGCGGTTCGACGTACACCGGCCCAATTGTTCATACCACCGGCCAATATGTGATTCAAGCAATCGCTAAAGATACGGGTAAGCCCAGTTATGTGCGTCACGCGATTGAGCTGTTTGATACGCAACCTCAGTTAGCAAGTGCGGGTGTTGGCATTGCAATCACCTACCCCACTAAGCGGATGGCTTTAGATTTAACTTTCTCTGCGCCGAAATCGATTTCTATGCAAGCCTTAGTCGGTGGCGATCAAGTGATCGTAGAAGCGCATGATCGTGCGGTGGCCACTGCATTAAAGGAAGTAGAGAAATATGCGATTGCCCGTAAACGAGAAGGCGAAAAACGTTTTTGGCAGCGTACAGGCAATATGGTGGTGGCTTTGTTTCGCCATGAAATGAGCCGTGCCAAAGACCCCCAGCTCCATACTCATGCTGTTGTACTAAATATGACGTTGCGCGAAGATGGTAAATGGCGCGCATTAACGAATGATGATTTGTATCGCATACAAAAACAAATCGATGCTTTATATAAATCAGAGCTTGCCAAAGAACTGATGAGCTTAGGATATGAGATTCGCGCTAGCGATGCGGAAGGCGGATTTGAACTTGCCCACATCAGTCGCATACAAATTGAGGCGTTTTCTCAGCGCGGAGAAATGATAGAGCGCGTGCTTGCCGAGCAAGGCAAAACTCGGGAAACCGCGAGCGCATTAGAAAAGCAAATCATCTCTTTGGCCACACGCGGTAAGAAAGATGAAAAAGACAAAGAGCTCATCAAAAAATATTGGGTAGAAAAAAGCAAAGCCTATGGCATTGATTATGGTGAGCGCGCCATGCCAGGCTCCGGTATGGCTGCGGCACACCGTGCTTTATTGTTGCAAAGTCTCCCGCAAAATTTAACGCCTTCTCAAGCGGTGGTGCGTTATGCCATTAATCATTTTACTGAGCGCGAAGCTGTTGTGTCTCACGATCAACTTATCTCGGTTGCGCTACGACGTGCTGTGGGTGTCGCAGGTAAAAATGAAATAGAAGCTGAAATTCAACGCATGGTAAAACAAGGTGCTTTGATTGAGCGCCCTTTACGTTACCAAGCAGTTGCGCAGAATCGAAAACAAGAAGGTCGTGCTTACGAAAAGGCAGCCAAAACGTTTATTGCTTGGCAGCATGATTTAGTAAAAAACCAAGGGTGGTCAAAAGAACAAGCGAGAGCCTATCTCACGCAGGCGATTGCGCGGGGGTCATTAATTCCACAAGAGCAGGAATACACCACCGATCAAGCGCTCAAGCAAGAGCGGGCTATTCTTGCGATTGAGCGAGATGGTCGACAAATGGTTGATGCGGTATTAACCAAGGAAACGGCAGAAGCGTACTTTGCTGGGACAATTTTGAATGCTGGGCAACGTGCCGCGGCGATTGATGTGGTGACATCAGAGAACCGTGTCGTTGGGATTTTGGGTGATGCCGGTGTGGGTAAAACAGAAACCCTGAAAGCATTTAAGCCGGTATTTGAACAAGCGGGTTATCGCTTAATGGCGTTAGCGCCTTATGGCAATCAGAAGAAAGCTATCAATGCACTTAATATCGATGGCTTACATGCCCAGACCTTAGCGAGTTTTTTAAAAGCAAAAAATAAAGTCATTGACGATAAAACCGTCATCGTTTTAGATGAAGCGGGGGTTGTCCCAGTGCGACAAATGCATGCTTTAATGAAATTACTGGAAAGGCATCAAGCTAGATTAATCGTCATAGGGGATATTAAACAAACCAAGGCGATTGAAGCGGGCAAACCTTTTGATCAACTAATCGATGCAGGTATGCAAACTGCCCATATCAATGAAATTTTGCGGCAACAAAATCCTGATCTTAAAAAATCTGTTGAATTGGCGGCGCAAGGTGACGCAATCAATGTAAAGCAATCACCCGATTATCTCAGTGGCATTAAAGAAATTGCAGATGATGCTAGCCGTCGTACTGTATTGGTAGATGACTATATGGCGATGCCAGAGAATATAAGAGAAGGTACATTGATTATTGCGGGTACGAATGAGGCACGGCGGGACATCAATGAGAAAATTCGTGTGGCAAATGGATTGTCGGGAATGGGGGAACACTATCAAACGCTAGACCGTCTTGATATGACCCGTGCTGAACGGCGTTATGCACCCAACTTTAAAATGGGTTCTGCGGTTCAAGTTGAGCGTGACTATGCAAAACTGGGCCTTAAATGCGGTGAAACCTATATCGTGCGAGATGCGTTGCCGGGAAATCGTTTGGTGGTGCAAAGACCTGACAGAACGAGCGTTGAGATCGATCCAAGAAAATTAACCACGCTCAGTGTCTACGCTTTAGAGAAATCCGAGTTAGCGCCCGGCGACGTGATTCGTATTAATCGTAACGATGCGAAATTAGACCTGACTAATGGCGACATGATGCGCGTGATTGAAGCGACAAAGCAATGTGTGCGCTTGCAGGAAATTAGTAACAACGGCCAAGGGCGCATTGTTGAATTTGACGCAAAAAGGCCGCTTCATTTGGAACATGCCTATGCCTCAACGGTTCATAGTGCACAGGGATTAACTAATGATCATGTGATGATCGATTTCAACACCAAAAGTAAAACGAGCAATATGAATTTGTACTACGTGGCAATTAGTCGCCCACGTCATTCAACGTATCTCTATACCGATGATAAGAAGCACTTACCAGGCGTGATTACAAGAAGAGCTGATAAGAGCACCGCCTTATCTGTTCAAACAGAACGCTTGCAGATGCGCCGTCAAGATATTGCAGATAAAGATGGGCTGCCAGCACAAAGAAAAGTCTTTGAGAAAAAAGTAGGTAAGCAAAAATCTTATGGTGGGCTAGGGATATAGGGGGTATGCAGATGCACCCCATTAGGATGGTGGGTACAAAATTTGACGCATTGCTTTTTTTATGCAAAAATAGTGCATAATTTATTCTTTTAGGTGATGGAAATGCAACCCCAAGTCGGCGGTACAATCGGAGCCAAAGGGCTAACCTTAGCGATTCCCTCATTTGGTCATAACTTTGACGAATTTATCCATTTCCTGCATGAACCCAATGCAGGGGCCTCTGTTTTATCGCCCAAACGCTTTACTGCGCTCATGAATATGGATATTCAAGAGCTGGCAACGCAAGCACATGTTCATCGTAATACCATAACTCGCGCCCCTGAATCAGAGAGTCTGCAACGGTTTATCCGCGAAGCGGTACGCGTTGTGCGCGCAGCAGCAGATATTTCTGGTGATATTGACCGCGCTATTTTTTGGTATCGTAATGAACCACTGCCTGTATTTAAATATAAAACAGCAGAGACGCTGGTTTCTGAGGGACGTGCCGATGATGTGTTGAACTATGTCATGTCTTTGCAGGCTGGCGCGACAGGATGATTTTCACAAATTTAGCCAAAGTAACGGCGCATCTTATGTTTTATTGCGGTATAATCGGAGTTAATTGATATGTCTGCGCTTAATTTAAAATCAGGTTTGGTAATCATGGTCGCCGCAGGGTTTTTAACTGGCTGCGCCTCGACATCCACTAATAACTTTATCTCTGAAATTCAGAAAACAGATAAAGCGTATGGCATCGTCGATTATGTTTTTAATGAAGACCACCGTATTTTTAAAGAAATATGCGGCATGTCTGAAATTGCCCAGTATAGTCAGCATTATTGTGATAATAAACAGGACTACCAGATAGTCGAAGTGACCGTCGCTATGGTTCCCAGAAAGGTTTACAGAAAACTTTTCGTGCCAAAGAATTTGGCGATTAAAGACGGTGCTATTTTGGAGTATAGCCCTGCTAACATCGCGGGCTTCAAACGTGTAGCCGCAATGCAAGAAACGGGCACCTGTCGTTGGACTGGATTTACGCGTAGTAACGCAGGCGGTGCAGCAATCGGTTTTGTGGCTGGGGCTTTAATTGTGCCGGGGATTGTTTTAATGACATCCGGCATGGATGAAGGCGGAGTTGAGTGTGATGGATGGAGCTATAAAACTCTTAGAAACAAGAAAGAAGCTACATAGAGGCTAACGACTCACCTCAGATAGAATTGCCGTTATTACAACGCCTAGCACCATAATGCTTCCTAGTTTTATAGTCAAGCGCCTTTCAAATTTTTCTAAATTACTATCAAAACGTGCTTCTGCGGATTTAAACACCGCATCAAATCTTTTTTCCAAGCAGCTCAAATCATCAATCAAAGCTAGATTTGACTCAAGCAGCGTGCCTTGTCTATTTTTTATGTGGCAACTATCAGACTCAAACACTTTGTTGCTCTTACCTACTAAATATGCATTGTCAACAAGCCTTTCGGCGGCTTATTTTTATACCATAAAAACCCGCCTTTTGCACTTCTGCTTTTAGCAGATCCCTACCCTAAGATAGGACGTGTGGCGGGTGTGTTAGCCAAATTGTACATCATTCTTAAAACCATATTACGGCATTGCTTCCACTTATCGTACATAAGGTTTCTTAAGTAACAAATCATTTTGGACTGCAAGGCGATAAACCCCGACCATGTTTTTGTATATGAGTTTGATGTTTTCCATCAACGCCGAAAACATATGAAATGGTCATTGCTTTTCCT